>JAGHSU010000081.1 GCA_018065685.1 Candidatus Methanocorpusculum equi
CCCCCAATACCCGTGCCTCCCCCCTTCAATAGTAAATAACCTGAAAATGAGATTAAATCGGATAAATACTCCCCCTACGGAAGATAAAGAGAACAGAAAATCCTGTAGACACAAGCATCACAAGCCCCTGCCCAATAACGGGCTTACCGGATTTTACCAGCCAATACACACCTTATCACCCCAAACACCCGCAGATTACTGACGAAAACATCCGGAGACAGAAAGACACAGGGTTTTTTCCCGAATACTGCAGACGGAAAGAAAACAGCGCCAAAAACAGACTGAACAGTACAAATAATTCCAAATCCACCTGCAAGTACAGTTGAAATTACCAATATCACACAACAAATAAACCACATAATGCTATACAAAAAGCATTGAAAAAATAACCGGAAAACAGACACATTTTTCGGGAACACACTGGTATGCAGCACAGGAGAAGGTCTGCAGTATGTGGAAGGGAGGGGAGAGGGGAGGGGAGAAGCACACATAAAAGAACACCGGGCCGCACCCGGCCAAAAAAAAGAGTAACGGAATTTAGAAAAATGCGTTCACGGAGATGTCAGCATGATACTGCTGTTCAAGACTCCGGATCTTCTTTAATGCCTGACTACTGCTCAGGACCTCGGATGCTAAGTCAGACTTGTAGATAACATCACCTGTCACAGAATCATACGCGAACATATCAGTTACTGCTGCACCATCTATCTCATAATCAGCATAAATCAGACCATATTCACGAAAATCATATTTTGTCAGTTCAAATGCATTCAAAGCAGCCATACCTACATATTAGGAAGCACCGGATATAAACATGTCACCCGGTAATATGCCCCGGGGATTCTCCGGGGCTCCGTCAGTCAAACCGCTTGGGATGCCAGTAACCGGTGACCTGACCGTGAAGGGCAAGACGCCCGAGTTCACGGTCCACCTCAGGCAGAACCTCCCTTGGAACTGCATCAGAAAGCGGCGTTCCCGCAAGCGGAGAAAAGTAATGCACATGGACCTTCCCGAACCGTGAAACCTCTTTTACAAAAGCAAGTGTTGCCTCCTCATCCTCATCCGTCTCGAAAGGAAAACCAAAGATTACATCAACCACAGGACGGAGATGAAAATCCCTGCAGATATCCAGTGCATCCCACACCGCAGATACAGTGTGTCCGCGGCGAAGTTTTGAAAGAACCGCATCAGATGCCGACTGGGCACCAAAATGCAGATTTTTATTTGCGCAATACTGTACAACCAGCTCCGCAGTACCCGCCGTTACAAACTCCGGCCGGACCTCTGAAGGAAATGTTCCAAGGTAGACTGCATTATCTGGCAGCGAGCGCAAAAGCCGTTCAAGCTTATCACAGTCCGGATGCAGCCCGTCTGATGAACCGTATGCAAACGCATTCGGCGTAACAAACCTGGCATCATGATACCGCTTTGCGAGAGATACCACAGACTCCCTGCTTCTGTGGCGCATACAGTGCCCGTGAAGACGCGGCGTCTGACAGTAGCCGCAGTTGTGCGGACAGCCGCGGGAGAGTTCAATATATCCTTTCATCTGCGAAAACGACGGAAATGCATCGAGGCGCACCATGTAACCCGGCTGCTGATACCCGGAAGCTGAAGCAACACCCGGAATCTTTGAGGTGTCAGCACCATTAGTAAGAGCATCAAGGAGAAGTGGGAGAGCACGTTCCCCTTCACCTACCACCACATAGTCTGCATCACATAAAACCTCCTGATACAGGGCAGACGGATGCGGACCGCCGGCGATGACAACTGCATCAAGGGACCTCATCTCCTCCGCGTACACATCATAATTCAGACTGTTTAAACTGTAGCAGACAACATCGGCGTTTTGTATCTCCTTTTCATCCGCAGGATCGAGCAGGTACCCTGCGGTTTCACAGGCGGCATAAAGAGCCGCATAGGAGTTTCGCGATGAACTGATGTAGCGCCAGACGATTTTCATGGATTTGTTACGGACCCGGAGCCGGAGCGGAGGTATATTCAACAGTCCCCTCTGTACCATTTACCGTGACCTGTATCCCGTCTTCCGGGAGGACGCCATCTATCATATCAACAGCCGGAATCCCTGCTATAATGGCACCCACAGCTACGATGGTTTCACACTGTTTTACAATGAAGGCAGCAGGGGCTGCACCGTTTTTCTTCAGAGCATAAATGACATATGAGCCGACTGTTGATCCTTTCCCGCAGGGGAACGAGAGAATCTTTCCTGCGATCGATTTTCCGCAGAGCGGGTGATTCGTATCAATAATTACTCCGGTCTTTGCATCGACCTGCCCCAGAAAGGAGATTGGAACATCGGTGGAGAGAAGAGGTGCTGTCGCCCCTCCTTTTGAAATACTTCTTCCGGACAATAACATGTATACTAATTGAGCGGACAAACTTTAATACTTTCACATACATACTAGATAGTATGCTTGATGAACACCTCTACTCCCTCTCGGTCAACGGACGGATTCTGACCTCCGTTCTGATGCTGAAAGGGGCAGAAACCGCGTATGCATACGGCTACCTGAAAACAGAAGAGATTCTGCAGCCCGAAGAGATTGAATCCGTTATGGTTGACGACCCGGATATAAGTGTATTAACCCGCGACACCCGGCAGGTCCTTCTGCCGAAGAAGACCGTCGTCTCCGGCTGCGGCGGGACTGCATCCTATCTGGATGTGGCAAAGCTTCCGGCACTTGACCATCCGGTAAATCCGGCGGATGCGTCTCTAAAGGGATTCTCTTTTCCCCCGGGCGTCATCAGCGAGGGGGGATTTTCCGCGGCAGTCCTTACCGGAACCGCCCGCTTTCCGGCAGATGATACGGGACTTTCCCAGGCAGCAGACAAAGCAATAGGCGCTTCCCTGATGAAAAAAGCAGACCTATCCTCCGCGATTCTGGTAATCTCCAGCAAAACATCCGCGGATATCGTCAGAAAAGCCCTTTTTGCCGGGATTCCCGCAGTCGTTTCAAAGTATCCGGCAACAACACTTGCAAAATCGACGGCGGATGCCGGACACCTGACGGTTATCTGCGAGCCATCCCTATAGATACTACCAAAACATTCTTTTTTTCATCTAATATATACGTTCAAGCCGTCAGGTTTATCTCTGAGTGAGGAGAGACATATAGATGAATTAACGACCAGATATGATAACAGAAGAAGAAGTCAGACACATATCAGCCCTTGCTGACATTACGGTCCCGGAAAGTGAACTCAAATCATTTACCGAATCGTTCAATGCCATCCTCGGGTACTTTGATATACTAGACACACTTGAGATTGAAGGAAAACCCGAGCGCAGGCTTGTCAATGTTTTCCGTAAGATGAACCGACAGAATCCCTGTCACAGGAAGATGCGCTCAAAAACAGCCATGAACCCGAAGACGGATACATCCGTGCCCCGAAGGTGATCTGAAATGGAAGACGCATATCATGCATTTCTGACTCAGACGGAACTTCCGCAGGAGGCGGGAACCGAGGGAGGAATCCTTTCAGGCATCCGTGTTGCGGTAAAGGATAATATCTCAACAAAAGGGATTGAAACAACCTGCGCCTCAAAGATTCTGAAGCAGTACATCCCGCCGTATGATGCGACAGCTGTTGCAAAGCTTAAGGCGGCAGGAGCAGTTATTGCCGGAAAAACCAATATGGATGAGTTCGGTATGGGTTCTACGACCGAAAACTCGGCATTCGGCCCTGCCTTAAACCCGAAGGATATCACCCGTGCAACAGGCGGGTCATCCGGCGGGTCTGCAGCAGCAGTTGCCGGAGGGCTTGTTCCGATGGCTCTCGGGTCCGATACGGGAGGTTCCATCCGCTGTCCTGCCGCATGGTGCGGGATTGTCGGCTTAAAACCATCCTACGGCAGAGTGAGCCGGTTCGGACTGATTGCCTATGCAAACTCATTTGAGCAGATTGGTCCGATGGCAGCAAATGTCTCCGACTGCGCAAAGCTTTTCTCCGTCATCGCAGGCGGAGACAGAAAGGATTCCACCTCGGTGGACAAGCCGTATGATTTTGCAGGACTTAAACCGGAGATTAAAGGTAAAGTCATCGGTGTTCCGAAAGAGTACTTCGCAGAGGGTGTCGACCCGGAGGTCGGGGAGACGGTAAAAGCAGCTATCTCCCGCCTTGAGTCGCTTGGTGCTGTCATCAAAGATGTGTCAATTCCTTCCATGAAGTATGCGCTTGCCGCATACTATGTGACCTGTACCTGTGAGGCATCCTCGAATCTGGACAGATTTGACGGTGTCAGATACGGTGAAATTGCCCCCGAGATGAACCTTCCCTGGCACGATGCCTACACAAAGGTCAGAACCGCAGGATTCGGACCTGAGGTCAGACGCAGAATCATCCTCGGGACATTTGCGCTTTCCGCCGGATACTATGGAAAATACTATGTGAAAGCACGGTACGCACGGCAGAAGATAGCAAAAGAGTTTGCAGAGGTCTTAACCGGCTGCGACATGCTCGCAGGACCTACGATGCCCAACACTGCGCCAAAACTCGGCGAGCTGATGAAAACCCCGCTTGAGATGTATCAGGCAGATATTTTAACCGTTCCGGCAAATATCGCAGGAATTCCTGCCATATCTGTCCCCTGCGGCACGGTCCGCGGACTTCCTGCAGGACTGCAGCTGATGGGCAGAATGTATGACGAGGAGACGATTTTAAACGCAGCTCTCGCATTTGAGGAGGCGAACAGATGACCGAAGAGAACTTTCAGGTAATCATCGGCCTTGAGGTGCACTGCCAGCTCAATACGAAGACAAAGCTCTTCTGCAGCTGCTCGGCAGATTTCCGTGCCGATGCGCCAAACACCCATGTCTGTCCGGTCTGTCTGGGACTCCCGGGAGCCCTTCCGGTCTTAAACAAAAAGGCCGTTATGTATGCCTTAAAGGTTGCAAAGGCATTAAACTGCACCATCCCCGAGGAGGGAGAGTTCTGCAGAAAGAACTACTTCTACCCGGACCTGGTCAAGGCATATCAGATTACCATGGGAGATGACCCGCTTGCTGTCGGAGGATACATCGAAATCGAGGACGATGCCGGAAACCCCAAAGTGGTAAATCTTACAAGAATCCATGTGGAAGAAGACCCGGGCCGTCTCGTACATATGGGCAACAAAGAACGCGGTTATTATACACTGGTCGATTATAACCGTTCCGGAATTCCGTTAATTGAAATGGTAACAGAGCCCGAGCTTTCCTCACCGAAGGAGGCACGGCGGCTCCTAAACAAGCTTCGGGCCACTCTTGAATACCTTGATGTCTTTGACCCGGAAAAGGAGGGATCGCTTCGTGTTGATGCAAACATCTCCATCAAGGGACACGAACGTGTTGAAATCAAGAACATCTCCTCCTACAAGGGTGTTGAAAAGGCACTGACCTTTGAAATTACCCGTCAGAAGAATCTTATCAGAAGAGGCGGAGAGATTGTCCGCGAAACAAGACACTTCCAGGAAGGAAAGGGTACTACCACTTCTGCACGTTCCAAGGAGACGGCAAACGACTACCGCTACTTCCCTGAGCCGGACCTTCCGGTCATCCGCGTTGCCGACTGGGTCAAAGAGATTGCCCTGCCGGAGCTTCCGGATGCACGCCGTGACCGCTTCATGCAGCAGTACGGTATCGCGGTAAATCATGCACGGACGCTTACCGGCGACTTAAAACTTGCCGAGTTCTATGAGACAATCGCAAAGGAGGGGGCAGCAATTGCCGCCTCATGGACTGCTGATGTCTTAATCGGAGAACTCAACTACCGTGATATGGCGGTATCAGAGGTTTCCGGACACGCGGCAGAGTTTGCAGAGCTGATAGCACTTGTCCGTGACAAAAAGATTACCGACAAGGCAGGTGTCGAGGTGCTTCGTGTCTGGCTTGATGCCATCCACAAAGAAGGTAAATGCGAAAAGCCGGCAGCAATTGTCGAGCGGCTCGGACTTACCCGCGAGTCGGGAGAGTCCTTCAGAGGCATTGTTGAGGCAATCCTTGAGAAGAACCCGCAGGCTGTTGCAGACCACAGGGCAGGTAAAAAAGGAGCCCTGAACTTTATCGTCGGACAGGTTATGAAAGAGATAAAGGGTAAATCAGACCCCCGTGAAATCCATGCCATGATTTCTGAAATTTTAGGAGAATAAACAGATGCATTTAATTGTTGCTGAAAAAGCCTTAGTGGCTGAGCGTATCGCCGAGTTCCTCTCGGGACCGGGTAAAAAAGTACAGACCGTACGTGACGGAAATACCGTGCACCACATCGTAGGTGATACGGTTGTCATGGGTCTTAAAGGACATGCGGTGGAGCTTGACTTTACCGAATGGTACACCAACTGGAGATCGGCAGAGTTCACCCCGAAGAGCCTGATTAACGCAGAGATTGTAAAGCGGATATCCGAGGGTAAAATTGTTTCCCTTCTGAAAAAATCCGCCAAAACCGCGGATAAAATCACCATTGCGACCGACTATGACCGGGAGGGAGAGCTTATCGGAAAAGAGGCGGTAGAGCTCATCCGTCCGGTAAACAAGACGGTTACCATTAAGCGTGCACGCTTCTCGGCAATTACCAAAGAGGAAGTGCTGTCTGCAATTGAAAACGCACAGGATCTCGATGTGAATCTGGCAGAGTCAGGCGAGTCGCGTCAGGTTATTGATCTGGTCTGGGGTGCTTCCCTTACCAGATTCCTTACCATTGCCGCTCACCGTGCCGTAGGAGATGTGCTTTCCGCAGGACGTGTGCAGAGCCCGACGCTTGCCATGATTGTGGATAAGGAACGCGAAATCGAGGCATTTGTACCTGAAAAATACTGGATGCTCACCGTTGCCGCATCAGCTGCCGGACATCAGATTGAGGCACGGCATGCACACGGGAAATTTACCGACAAGGCTGAAGCCGAAAAGGCATTTGCAGCAACCAGTGCCCCGCTGAAGGTATGCGAGGTCATTACCGGAACAAAGACCGATAAGGCCCCCACCCCGCTTGATACGACCGCATTAATTGTCGGTGCCGGAAGACTTGGAATCTCCGCCTCGTCTGCCTTGACACGGGCGGAAGAACTCTATATGCGCGGATTTATCTCCTATCCGAGAACCGATAACACCACGTACCCGAAGAGCCTGAACACGTCAGAGCAGCTTACGATGCTTTCCGCGGGTGTGTTTGCAGCTGATGTAAAGTATGTGCGGGAAAATATGCGTGCAGCTCCAACCCGCGGCAAAAAGCAGACAACAGACCACCCGCCAATCTATCCGACAGGGGCCGCCACTCCTGAAGATATTCCGGATGTTGTAACCTGGAAGCTCTATGAGTTTGTGGTAAGACGGTTCTTTGCAACGCTTTGTAACGATGCGGAATGGGAGACCATGAAGGTGAACCTGTCCGCTGCAACGGAGCCGTACACGATTACCGGTGGAAGACTCGTAAAGGCGGGATGGAGAAACATCTATCCATACAGCAAGGCAGAGGAGAACGTGCTTCCAAAGATGACAGCCGGTGATTCGCTCGACTTCCTTGACAGGAAGATGGAGGAAAAGGAGACCCTTCCGCCGGCACGCTACTCGCAGAGCAAACTTATCCAGCAGATGGAAGAGAATGGTCTTGGTACCAAATCAACCCGTCATGATGTCATTGGAAAACTGATCAGCAGAAAGTATGTCGAAGGAAACCCGTTAAAGCCCACAGTTGTCGGACGTGCCGTGACAGAGACTCTTGAAAAGTATGCTCCGACGATTGCACTGCCTGATATGACAAAGACGCTTGAAGAGCACATGGCCGATATTACAACCGGCAGTAAGACGCTTGAGGCGGTTTTAAGCGAATCACGCGGAATGCTTACCGCAACGTTCGAGAAGCTTGAGGCAAACGAGGAGGCAATCGGGGAAGAAATTATGCTGAAGACCCGTGAGACGCAGAACATCGGCACATGTCCGGTCTGCGGTAAAGTGCTTTCCATCAAGCGGGTCAGGGGACGGCAGTTTATCGGGTGTTCCGGATATCCCGAGTGTACCTTTAACATCAGCCTTCCTCCGGTGAACTGGGGTAATGCAGTAAAGATTGATGATATCTGCGAAGTGCACAATGTGCATCATGTCCAGCTCTTAAGAAAAGGAAACCCGCCATGGAAGCTCGGATGCCCGGTCTGTTCCCATATCGAGACCGGAAAAGGCGTTTTGAAGATGATGCCCGGGATCACCGATGCTGATGTTGCAAAGCTGAATGCTGCGCATATCTATACCGCATATGATTTCCAGAACATCCCGTCAGAGAAGGTCGCGGAGCGTCTGCAGATTTCCCCTGAAGCCGCAGCAAAACTGAAGGCTGATGCCGAAGATGTTATTGAGGCACTCCGGATGGCAGCAGAGCTGAAGCGGTTTGTCGCCCCTCTGATTCCCTTTAAGAGAAGACGGTCCGCCGGGTCTGTGGTTAACGCAATGAGAAACGACGGAATCCGGGATATCTACGCTCTTGTCAAAGTAAAGCCTGCGGATATGATTAAGTACGGTGTAACCGAGGAAGAGGCAAAGACGGTGATTGAAGCCGCGGTAGCAGAGGTTAATTCCCGCAGAATGAAAGAGACCGGTGTTGCTGCAGTGTCTTTGAAGAAGTATATTGCAGCAGGGTATGATACGCCTGAAAAGCTTGCAGCAGAGACAGCAGACAAGATTTCCGCAAAGACCGGTGTTTCCATTCCGACAGTGATACGGCACTTAAAGCTGGTTTCCGCATATCTGAATCAGCAGTGAAGAATGCCGCAGATTGATATTGTCCTTGTCGAGCCGCTCTATGAGGGAAATATAGGTTTTGCCTCCCGTGTTATGAAGAACTTCGGGTTCCATAATATGGTGCTCATAAATCCGCCGAAGATGACGATTGAAGCGGAGGCCCGGGCGTCACACGCGAAGGATGTTTTACACAACGCAGAACTCCTGACCCTTGACGAGGTGTTTGAGCGGAGTGACATCTCCGTTGCAACGACCGGGGGGCTTTCCAAGTCGGTGTCTCATCCGATGCGGATGCCCTATTATTCGCCGGCGGAGCTTCGCGATATTGTAGCCCCTGTTGACGGCAGGGTGTCGATTCTTTTCGGCCGGGAGAACTGGGGGCTGAATAATGAGGAGATTTCCCGCTGTGATATTGTGTGTACGATTCCAACCGCGGAGGAGTATCCGATTATGAATATCTCACATGCAATCGGTGTTGTCTGTTATGAGCTCGCACATCTTCCGCGGGGGGAGTATGCCCTTGCAAGCCACCGTGAGATGGAAGGGCTCTATCACCATATCGGGGAGTTTTTAGGAGAGATTGAGCATCCGATTGAGAAGCGTGAGGCAACGCTGCTTCTTGCCAAGCGGATTTTCGGACGGACACGGCTTACGGTCCGTGAGGCGAGTACGATGCACGGGATTTTACGAAGAGCTGAGCGGATAATGCGGATTGCACGGGATGAGGGAAAGTATCCGGCGGAGAATGCGCCGGGTGCCGGGGATGAAGAGTAAGGGTATTTCTTTTTTTGCGGGGTTTGCTGTTTTCTGCGGGTGTGGATTTTTGATGTTGTAAGTTTCAATCCGGGTGCTTGTGATTGCTGTTGTAGTTGACGATGGGCATGGGCAACAACCACAAAGAGCACCCGCGGATGAATTATCCTCCCAAACCTCCCCGCGAAGGTCTGCATCCCCCCAGACACCCCGCATCGTGGAAAAGACAAAACTCCTTACAGAACCGGCTCCCTCCTTTGCCCATTGTAGTATCCCGAAATTAGTTCACAAGTTTTTGACCAATCAAATCCGAAATTATGTTTTGTTTCAAGAACTATCCAAAAATTGGTCCTTGATTTTCAAA
>JAGHSU010000030.1 GCA_018065685.1 Candidatus Methanocorpusculum equi
ATCTGTAACTATTTTTATTTTTCACTCACCCGTACAGACCCACCGGAATACTCCGGTTAGTACCTGTACACCCCTCCTTTCTGAAGAACAAGCCCTGCACAGACGCGGACCGCGGGATTCTCCGATTTGGCAGCTGCCAGAAGCTCATCCAGAGCGGGCTGCCCGATCCGGTCCAGAGCGGACGCTGCCATCCCCCGTGCCTTCGCGTTTTCCGAGGCAAAAAGGGATATCAGCGGGCGTACCGCCTTTTCCCCGAAGGATGCAAGCACAGCTCCGATGTACCGCAGCACATCAGAGTCCTCCTCACCTGCGGCATGCTCAATGAGAACAGCGATTAAGTCATCACTCCCGCTCATCAGATCCCCTGCCTTAATCAGAGCACGGGAGAGATACCAGCGGGATGTCACATCCCCCGTCCGGATTGCTTCGATGACCTCCCCGATGCGGCCCGGGGAGGATACAATCTCTGCTGCGAGCACCTCCTCTGCGGCACGCCTGACCTCCATCTCAGGAGATGCGGTATCTGCAAGAGCCCGGGAAAAGACACCCGGATCACTGCCCGGCTCAGTGCACGACTCACTGCTTTTCATAAAGCACCCCCCTTCCTTCTTATGCCCGATAATCTCTGCTGCCGACTTGTCGGTATCGATGCTGCTCTGCAGTTTTGCCGCATCATCTTCGCCGTACCAGAGTGTCAGCTGGTTGAACGGAATGTCAATGCCGCCTTTTCTGAGGGCCTTAAAGAGTGTCCAGAGCACCTCTATCTTTGCATCCCACCAGTACTGGGACGGGGACCAGAGCTTGACCAGAATGTTGATGCCGTGCGCCCCGAGTTCATTTACGTAAATGGACGGAGCCGGTTCGGTCAGGATATACGGATTCCGGAGGGCGGTCTCCCGGATGATTCTGACTGCCTTTTCGGCATCGTCGGTGTATCTGATGTCAATACTGTAGACGAATCTGCGGGCAACATTTGTCACAAGGTTGGTAATCTGTGCAGAAAAAACCGTGGAGTTCGGGATTCTGAGGATATCCCCGTCATAGGTTTTTATCTTTGTGGACAAAAGACTGATGGTTTCCACATACCCCTCAAACCCTGCAATATTTATCTCATCCCCGATACCTATCGGCCGCTCAATCATCAGCAGAATGCCTGCAATGAAGTTTGATAAGGTGTTCTGGCTTGCAAATCCGACAGCGATACCAACCACTCCTCCGGCGACTAAAAGACCGTTGAAATCGATATGAAGCAGCGGACTTGCTCCAAGAATTCCTAAGAAGATTATCACTCCGCACGCCAGTTTGACTGTTCCGTCGATGTTTTTCGCATCAATCTTTCCGGAAAGCCCGCGGCGGATGAGACGGGAGACGATTTTTATCAGGACAAAGACCACAACCGCAATTATGAGAACGCCGATGAGGTTTCCGATGGTAAAGTCGGCGAAGAGTCTGAAGTCAAGAATTGAGTTTCCGGTAAGTTTTCCGTCAAAGAAGTTTTCTATTTCGTTGACGAGGGGAGTGGGGCCGGATGCCGCGGGTGCTGCCGCAGATGCTCCCGCTTCAGAGACGGACGGGGACGGGACGGCTGCAGGGGCTGCTGCGGCCGTTGCGGCGGAGACTGCGTCTGATGCTGCTGTATCTGTCATGTTATTTCAACCCCATGTCCATGGTAAAGGTATTTCCGTCGGTCACACCTCTGACATTACAGAATTCATCCACTCTTCGCGGGCGGAAGAGTGTTTCGGCACGTGTCATCTCATCCATGAGCGGTTTATCTTCGCAGGTCACAACCGCGGTATCGGCATTGGAGATTGAAACAGAGGCACAGGCTGCAACACAGCTGCGGTCCCAGTAGAGAGCGAGTTCTTTCATATACAATACGACGCGGCCGAGGGAAACCCAGGAATCAGCATTGTTTTCTATCTCAATCCGGAGCAGGAACTCCTTGTAGTTTTTCACCGGCACCGGACTGGATGAGACCCGGGACCTGACGAAACGGGTGATGACCCCGCGGGTTGCCGTGCCGTAGAGGGCAAACTTCGGTTCTGCAAAGCTGAAGACATCAAGGGTTTTTGCCGCATCATTTTCCGCTTTGAGGGTTACTGCAATCTCCAGCGGGGCGGTTACAAAGATGACGGGTTTTGCTCCGGGTTCGATTGCTATCTCATCGAAGCGTATCTGCAGATAGTCGGTTACCGGTTTGGGGAGATGAAGCGGGGCGGAGGGCATGATGGTGTATTCTTTGTTTCCGGATGCGATGTTTGCCTCAACGGTTTTCCCGTCAAAGAGTCTGCGGTAGCGGATGATGCCTCCGTTATCTTCAAAGGAGAGGGAAAGTTTTCTGTGCTGTATGCAGCGGGAGAACGGATAGGTGCCGAATGCTATCGTTTCTCCGGCAGGTCCTACTTTGTCGTAACAGAATGATGATGTTTTTCTTCGGGGTTCCCGGGTATCGGTTGATGCCATAACGTGATTATTATATTGGATTCGATAGGTAATAGGGATTTTGGATGATGAAATCCGGCCCTGCGCAAAAAGGAGGGGTATTCCCGGGTTGTTACTTTCTTCTGAGGGCAGGCATCATCCCGCGTCTCTCCCAGTCTTATATCAGCCGGCCTGCTATCTCTTTTCCGCGGGCGTATGCCTCATCCGAACTCTCCGTCCAGACCTTTGCCCCGCCTTTTTCATCCATTCCGGGGAAGAGCACATTATCCTTATAGGAAAAGCCCGCGTCATGGAGAAATGCCCGGGCAACCGGAAATGCCGCGTCAAAGACGTGCGGGGTGTCTTTGCCGGAGGTTGAAAGGAACACGCCGATATGGCTTTTTACATGCTCGTCGCTGAACTTCAGGGTTTTCGTGATAAACTTTCTCGCCCACAGCACCTGACCGCGGTCGATAAAGCCCTTCAGATCCGCGGTCATTGTCATGGAGTATATGGGGGATGCGAGCACCAGAACATCCGCCGATAAAACCTCCTCGAGGAGAGGAGTGATGTCGTCGGATAACACACACACGCCTTTTTTACAGCAGGCGTTGCATCCCCTGCAGTTTCTATAGGACAGGTCGACAAGCCGGACGGTTTTTGTTTCAGCTCCCGCATCCTCCGCTCCTTTCATAAATGCGGCGAGTACTGTCTCTGTGTTGCCGCCTTTCCTGGGACTTCCGCTGATGCCGAGTACTTTCATACATAATAATGGTCTTTTCCGGATTAATAGTCTTCGTATCAGGTAAAGAAAGCACCGGAGAGATACGGCATCCCCGCATCCAGTCCCATCTCTTCATTTTATATCCAAGAACGACAAATATAGATACTACCAAAGCCCGCAGAATTGTGCGGGAAGATGAGGTATCTTAGATGAAGAAAGTTGCCATTTTAGGAGGAACCGGAAATATCGGAGAGGGTCTGGCCCGCAGAATCTGTCTCGGAGGAAAGTTCGACGTCGCAATCGGCTCCCGCGGAGCAGACAAAGCCCAGGCAGCAGCAGACGGCGTATGTGCCTGTCTGAAGGAACGCGGATGTACAGAAACCACCTGTACCGGAGGTACAAATGCGGATGTCTGTTCTGCAGACATTCTGATTCTTTCCCTTCCGTTTGAGAGAATCCAGTCCACAATTGACACCATCGGAAAATCAGCCTTTGAGAACAAAATCATTATCTCTCTCATCAATCCGATGGTAAGAAATCCGGGCGAGAAGTACTTCCTTCCGGACCAGCCGGCAGAGGGGTCTGCAGCGCTTGCTATCGAAAAGATGCTTCCTGCATCCGCAAAACTGGTCTGTGCATTTAACAATGTGGCAGCAGGCAAGTGGATGGAGCTTGACGAGGAGCTCGACTACACGGTTGCTGTCTGCGGAAACGATGAGGAGGCAAAGGCCGCCGTAAAAGAGCTTGTTGCAAGCGTCTCGAAGCTTCAGCCGCTTGATGCAGGACCGCTTGCCATGTCAAATGTCATTGAAGGAATCACCCCGCTGGTAATTACGATTGCCATGCGGAACGGATTAAAAGACGTCGGTGTTTACTTCAGATAATTTCTTTTTTTGTAACTATTCAGCAGCATCACGCAGGTATTCTTCACGGTTGTTGTAACTGACGGTGCGGGCACTTGCGGGCGTGGTTGTAACGTATGTGCGGCGTTGACTCCAGAAACCGCAAATCTACGCAAATCTACGCAAATCGCAGCCCTTTGGCACCCGCGCTTGGCCCTGCTTATCGCAGGGCGCGGGCGGGCTGCTGGGAGAAAGAGTAAGCATCTTCATTTATTACCATGATTTAGTCGTATTGTACTAACTCTTAGCGAGCCGCCCGCACCCCGCGATAAGCGGGGTTAAGTGCGGGTGGATAGGCTCGCGATTTGCGTGGATTTGCGTAGATTTGCGGTTTTTGGAGTCAACGCCGCACTATCAGTTACAACATCCGCGAAGGGCACCCACCGGATGCTGCTGAATAGTTATAATAAAAGAAACCGTTTATTCAAAAAAACACCGGAGTGTCACGGTTACCCGTTACACCCTTCCTTCCCCGGCCATGGAAATCTCAAAGCAGCAGGAGGGATCCCCGAGGGAAAGACAGGAGATTTCATGGACCTCCGTCTGACTCCCGAAGTGTGCAGAAAACACCGCATCCAGAATACCTGTTGTAATAACGCATCCCCCCGGAATTCCCTTCGGAAGCGTCATACACTCATAACAGTTCTTCACCTCAAGCACAAACGGCTCGCGGCTTTTCAGCGACATCTCCCCGAACTCATACCTTGCCCAGAACTCGGAAAGGTTTGCTACTGTATCCTCAAGTGTCTCAGCTACAATAAACGGCACAATCGACTCGCCGAGAATAATCCCTCCGCGTTTTAACACAGGGTCAATAGAGATGCCGGACTCGGCAAGAGCGATGCGGAAGATATGCGGAAGCATCGCCTTGTAACTGATCTTATCATAATTGGTATAGGTGTTCCTGATAAGTTCACGGAACCATGATGCAGCAGAATAGGTTGAGGGAGCCAGTGTTCCGATGTACTTTGCAGAAAGCACATATGACTTATGCCTTCTGTCATATTCCCCGGACACTCTGCTTACAATTCCCCCGTCCACAAGAGAGTTAAGATACACGGAAACTGTTGACTTGGAAAGACCGGTCTCTTCCTGAATCTCCGGAAAAGTTGCCGAACCGTTCTTCTGCAGAAGTCTTACAATCTTCAGACGCACCGGACTCCGGATGGTGGTGATATTTCCGTCGCGCAAATACAGTTCAAGCTCGTTTTTACTCTCTGGTTCTGGCATACAATAATTATTATTTATTATGCATCATCTAAATATTAATATTTGTATCCGGATACACAGGGTATATAAAGAAACGTCCGATATTATGCGAACATATCAGTCGTCGCGGAACGGAGTCTCCACTGTTGTCAGGTCGTTTGGTGCAAAGACCTCTCCCTCAAACACCTCTTTTGCCTCACGGACATGACCGGAGGCTGTTGTATAACGGGAGCTGATATGCACCAGCGCAAGCTGCTTCGGAGAAAGAAGAGAGGCAACTCCTCCTGCCTCTTTTGCGGTTGAATGCCAGACCTCTTTCGCGTGGGATGAGCCCATCTCCTCATCAAACGTCGCCTCATGAATTAAAAGGTCTGCCTGCATAAGCATCTCATCCGGTTCCCGTAAGGGTCTCGTATCTCCGGTGTAGACAATCTTTCGCCCGGGGCGTCTTCCTCCCATCACCTGCTCCGGAAGAATCGTAACCTTTTCGCCGCCCTGTTCAATCTCGACCGGAATGCCGCGCTGCAGTTTCCCGAAAAGCGGCCCCGGCTTTACCCCGAGAGCGATTGCTCCTTCGCGGTTAAAGCGTCCGGGGCGCATATCCTCCTCCAGAACATAGCCGACGGAATCCATTCCATGATAGGTCTTAAACACACAGACCGAGTAGCCGTCGAAACGGATAACATCCCCGGGGGAAACCTCAACTGCTTCAAGAACAAAGGGGATTTTCGGCGTCAGTGTCCGGATGACATCCACATACTTATCGATACCCGCGGGGCCGTAGATTGTCATCGGTTCAGTCCTTCCGCTGAATGACATCGTCTCAATCAGCCCGAACAGCCCCAGGTAATGGTCCGCGTGCCAGTGGGTGATAAATGCCGCATTTACGATAAAACCGGTCTTTAGTCTCATCATCTGCTGCTGTGCGCCCTCACCGCAGTCAAACAGGAGCGTATCAGAGCCGCGGCGTATGAGAATGCACGAGGGATTACGCAATGGAGTCGGAAGGGCGCCTGCAGTCCCCAGGAAATGAACAAACAGTGTTTCACCCGACATTAGAACCACCGCTTCAGAAACTCAAGACTCTGACGTCCCTCTTCGGGATTCCGTCCTTCGACCACAATTATCTTTCCGCGGTAATTGCGTACAATTTTTGGCATAATCTTATCCCACGGGATTGTCCCGCAGCCAAGAGGCAGATGCTCGTCGCGGCCCCCGTGGTTGTCATGGATATGCAGATGGGAGGCCTTTGGAAGAATTACTTTGCAGAACCGGTCAAGATTTCCGGTGGTGTTTGCATGCCCGACATCAAAGACCGCAGACATTCCCGTACCTTCGATAAATCCGTCCAGTTCATCCGCGTCACGGCAGAAGAAATCATCCAGATTCGGCATGTTTTCAAGACAGACGGCAACACCTGCGCGTTCTGCGGTCTCCCCGAGACGCACACAGGCCCTCTTATGCTGCTGCCACGCAGGGGCCGGGTCTTATCTGCTGACCGGGCTTAAGTATCCCGGGTGAACCACCACAGTATCTGTGAGCTCCGCGGCCTTTTCGATGGTAAGCTCCAGCTGATGTACCGTCTCTTCCCAGATGGGAGCATTCACTGACGCCGGATTTAAATCACTGAACGGAGCATGGATGGTTACCGGAAGGCCGGTGTCAGCCATCGCTTTTTTAACCGCGGCGAACGTGTCCGGTGTATCCAGACGATAGTTTCCGTCCGCTGATATCTCCCAGCCGTCATAGCCGGCATCGGCGATTCCGGCAACCCATGCAGGGTCTTCCCAGATTTTTGAGGAGGAGGTAAAATAAAACTTCATTCAACGACTCCGAGAATTTTTCTGACCTCAGCACGGTACGAGGCGCAGTCTGCTTCGTTTCGTATCCGGATGTCTGCCGCCTCTGCTGCACGCTTCAGCCCGAACGAGTCCTCCCGTGCGTCACGTGCTGAAAGTTCCGCAGCAGTTGCCGCATCGTCTGAGCGGTTCCGGCACATCATGCGGGAGAGCCTGATTTCAAATGATGCCTCGACAAAGACAACGGTAAAGTCCGGGAAGACGGTTCTGAAAAAGGCAATCTCGGCATCCCCGCGGATTCCGTCGATGACAGCAGCAGGGGATGAAAGACGCTTTACCTCTTCCGCGGTCAAAACGGCTACCGCGTCCATCCCGAACTCATTTCTCAGCATGTGCGCAGTCTCCCCGACATTTGCATCGGTGAGGGGAAGCCCCCGCTCAATGGTTTTCTTCCGGACAATATCCCCCATCCCGACAACCGGAATCCATGCCTCTGCTGCAGCTGACGAAAACTCCCCCTTGCCGCTTGCGGGATATCCTACAACACCGATGACTCTCATGACAGTCTCGCCAGAATGGTTTTTGCTTCAGCTGCGGTCCTGATGCACTCAATAAGCGTAAGACAGCGCTCCGGGTCCGTTTCCTCCTTTGCCCGCGCTGTAAGCACGGCGATGAGTTCGTCCAGATCAGGCGATGCGAACCCGGACGGTTCCCCTTTCGCATACGAAGGAGTGATTACAGCAATGCGGCTGCTGTCCTCTTTGTGCACGGCTTCAGCCCTGATTGCCGGTGCATTCTCTGCGGTCTGCTTTCCTGCAGCATTCTTTCCTGCAGGAACCGCCGTTTTTCCTGCTTTGTTTCCTGCATCGGTTTCCTCTGTCTGCCGCTCCGCACAGACAACACAGAGTTTTCTGCCGTCCTTTTCAAAGAGGGGAGCACCGCATTCCGGGCACATCTCACTGAGCATCTTTCCTCCGTTTAAGAGATGCACAGCCATTATTTCATCGGGAGTTTTTGTCATCGGTATTGTCACCACTTGTATTCTCTGCTGGTTTCTCTAATAGTATTGGTTGTCTCAGTATTTATTTTGGAGAGAAGCATCAGGGAGAGGGGATTTTATGAGGGGGTCATATGCGTATCTTTATTTTACTGAAAGTTTAATACATGTAGAGTTTTATAAGAGGTGTCAGATATGGCAGAACCGAAAGAAATGATTGAGCGGTGTATTGCGACGCTCCAGATGGTAAATGAAGACCCGATGGTCCCGAGAAATATCAGAAAAGCAACAGATGAAACAATGAAAATCCTCTCAGATGGGAAGAAGCAGATAAGCCTGCGCGCATCCCTGGCGCTTTCAAAGATTGATGAGGTCGCATCAGACTCCAATATGCCGATGCACATCCGCACAAAAATCTGGGAAATCGCATCAGCACTGGAAGCAATCCCCCTTAGTTAACACTGTCTCCGGAGTCCGGAGAGTTTTTTTTATTTTTCGTTTTTGTAACTATTCAGCCCAGGTTATTTATCGTCCTGTAACTGAGGCGCGTGTGATTGTAGTCGTGGTTGTAACTTATGTGCGGCGTTGACCCCTAAAACCGCAAATCTACGCAAATCTACGCAAATCGCGAGCCTATTCACCCGCGCTTAGCCCCGCTTAAATCGCGGGGCACAGGCGGCTGCTGGGGGAAAGAGTAAACATCCCCAATTATTATTATGCTTTAGTCGTGTTGTACTTACTCCAAGCGAGCCGCGGCGTCCCGCGATAAGCGGGACTAGACGCCGTGAATAGGCTCGCGATTTGCGTAGATTTGCGTAGCTTTTCGGTTTTAGGGGTCAACGCCGCCCGCTCAGTTACAACAACCCGTCGAACACACGAGTGT
>JAGHSU010000095.1 GCA_018065685.1 Candidatus Methanocorpusculum equi
ATATTATATGAGTGATAGGTAATAAATTAATGGGGTGGATGCGGAATGAGGCAGGTCTGGAATGGGGAGGGGGCGGAACAGGGCAGATGCGGTATTTTAAACCCCCTGCAGTCACGTTTCCGGGCGGCACGAGATTTATCCGGGGCCCCCGGGTCTCACGCACAGCTTTTTGCGCATATTGATATGTAAAAAACACAAATATATTCAGTACACATGGTGCATCTTACAGTTGACATTGGCGGAAAACCCGGCGTAAACTGCAGGGGATTTTGTACATACTGCTACTTTAAACATGCAAAAGATGTCCCGCCGTTCGGCTGCAGATACTGTCTTCCGTTCAAAAAAGGGTGCGACTACTGCACCCGCGGCGTTAAGGAAGGATATGAGGGATTCCTGCCCTTAAAGGAGGTTGCGGAAAACTTCCTGGCCGACCTGCAGGCAACATCGGATGATGTTACACGGATAACAATCTCAGGCGGAGGAGACCCGAGCTGCTACCCGGAATTTACCGATTTAATGGAGATTTTAGGAAGCCTTGATGTTCCGCTCCATATCGGATACACCAGCGGGAAAGGGTTCGATTCCGAAGATACGGCAGAGTTTCTGCTGAAAAACCATCTGACAGAAATATCATTTACTGTCTTTGCATCAGACCCTGCCCTGCGCAGAAAATACATGAACGACCCGACGCCTGAAGCATCCCTCGCGGTTCTGAAGCGCCTCGCGGAAAAAATCGATGTCTATGCGGCGATTGTGATTCTCCCCGGGGTAAACGACGGTGCAGTTCTCGAAAACACCCTCACCTGGCTTGAGGAGGCAAAAGTCTGCGGGGTTATTCTCATGCGGTTTGCAAACGAAAGAGCGCAGGGATTAATTCTTGACAATGCTCCAGTTATGGAAGGACAAAAGACCCACACCGTAGAGGAGTTCCGCGAAATTGTCAGAACTGCGCACAAAAACCATCCAAAGCTCAGGATATCGGGAACCCCCTTGTATGACCCGCTCTTTGACTCTCCGTTCGCCATCAGACGCCATCCGGAGCTGCTTAAAAAACTCCCGGAGATCACCGGAAAGACCCCGGTCATTACCGGAAGTGCGGCTGCCCCGTTCATTGCGGAAATCCTGCAGAAGAAAGGGGCAAAGGCAGGAGCGGTTGTTCCGGTGAAAAAAGAGATTGCATGTCTTATGACAATCGATGACCTGCAGGACCTGGATAAAACCTCTCTTACGGATACGGTAATAATTCCGGGGCGTGCCTTTGTGCATGCCCGTGAGGCAGCAGAGGTCTTTGGACGCCAGGTCGTACGAGGGCCTGAGATGCTTACCGCAGACGGGGAAACAAGCATGGGAATGACAGAGGAGGCGGTGCTTTCACTCGAGTTTGAGGGCTTTTCCGCGCTCATCAATTTAATCAATCAGTATGGTACATGATATGAACATGATAGGAAACATGATATGAACATGATAGGACATCTGACATGAAACCTGACATCACACAGCTCTATGAAGCAATCGGCTACACGTTTGACTGCGAGGGACTGCTCCGCAGTGCATTAACCCGCGTTGCATACGCCGGAGAACTCGGCATTCCGAAAAAGAACACCATGGACCGGTTTGCGGTCCTCGGTGATGCAGCCCTTGATACGGTCATTATTGAGTCCCTGCTTGAGGCAGGAGAAGATGACAAAGGAGAGATTACCGCGAAAAAAATCGCCCTTGTCAATATGTCGGTTTTCCGCTCCATCGCGGAAAGCATTCATCTCACGGAATATGTGTACTGGGGACGCGGTGAAGAGAAGAACAGAATCTGGGAGAACGGAAGAGTCGCCGCAGAATGTTTTGAGGCGCTGGCGGGTGCGGTCTATCTCGACGGGGGAATGGATGCGGTACGGGCCGTCTGGGATAAAATCGGGCGGAGATAAGCGCCTGTCTGTAACTATTTACAACTCCTATTCTTTATCTTTCTGTAACTGAGGTGTGAGGTGCAGGTGCTCGCGGCCATGGTTGTAACTGTCGGTGCGGGTGCTTGAAAAAACAACCGCGAAGACTCCCCAAATATTTATCTCTCGTTAGCACCTATAGAATATCATGATGAGAAAATCCATTCTCGTCACCCTCACTGCAGCCCTCCTCCTTACCGCAGTCCTCTGCACCGCGGGCTGCGTTGAAGCTCCCTCTGACGAAATCGTGGGCACTTATGTCGCAGAAACCGACAGCTCAGTTTCCTATGCCGTCTTCGAAAACGGCGGCACCGACTGCTTCGTGGAAGCCGTAGCCGCAGAGACAGAGACCGGCGAAGACGCATGGGTGCTTACAGGCACCTGCAGCTGGGCCGCAGCCGAGGCGAAGGGCACCTACACGCTTACCTTTGCGGACGGGGAGACTGAGACCGCGGTGTTCGATGCGGAGCACGGACTGATGACGATTGGAGAAGTCGTGTATCAGAAGTATCCGAGTGGGTACTCCGGGTGTGTGGGGTTCATGATTCCGGGGGATCTGGGGGAGCAGAGTGAACCGAGTAAAACCGGATGGCAGCGGTTTATATAGAGGAGAAGCTGGTGGATTCCTGACTGACACCTCGGTCACCCCCTGTTTTTACCTTCTTTTTTCCACTGCACAAACCATGCTCTATTATCCTGTTTTTCACACGCCTTTTGCCGCGGTTTTTCGTGGTCGGACTGTAACTGAGGTGCATCTTGACCACTTAAACCGCGAATCTACGCAAATCGCGAGCCTATGCACCCGCAGCTAAAGCCTCCCCCCTGTCGCCAGTCCTTCGGTCGTGCTCCCGAGTCGCGGCTTCGAGCCTAACTGTTCTCACCCCTCCTCCGTCGCCAGTCCTTCGGACGTGGCTCCCGGCTCACGCTTCGAGCCTAACAGCTCTCACCCTTCCCCAAACGAATACCTTATTCCCTAAAACATCAAATATAAAAACTGCATATGAAATATATCCTCATCTTAGCAGACGGAGCAGCCGATGAACCGCTCGCAGACCGCGGCGGAAAAACCCCTCTCGAGCTCGCGGCAAAACCGAACATGGATAAAATCGCCAGATGCGGCCGCTGCGGCATGCTGCAGACCGTCGACCGCTCACTCACCCCCGGGTCCGACGTTGCAAACATGTCAATCATGGGCTACGACCCGATGAAATACTACAACGGACGCGGTGCGCTCGAAGCACTCAGCATGGGCGTCCCCTTCCCTGAAGGCGACTGGGCATACCGCTGCAACCTGGTAACAATCGAAGACGGAAAGATGAAAGACTTCTCCGCAGGCCACATCACAAGCGAAGAAGGAGCCGCTCTTTTCGCATCACTGAGCGAAAAGTTCCCGGCACTTTCCTTCTACCCCGGTGTCTCCTACCGAAACATCATCATGTTCCCCAAAGCAAAAGGCTCTGAATCCTTCCCCCCGCACGACATCGTAGGCGAAGACATCGCTCAGTACCTCCCCAAAGGCCCTGATGCGGAGGTTCTTCTTGCCGCCATGAAATGTGCTGAAGAGGTGTTCCGCGACCACCCGGTAAACAAGGCGCGCATTGCTGCAGGAAAAACGCCTGCTACAACCATCTGGCCCTGGAGCGGCGGGAAAAAGCCTGCGATGCCCGCATTTGAGGACTGAGCGATGTCTTCGCCTACGATGTCGTGCGGGGGGAAGGATTCAGAGCCTTTTGCTTTGGGGAACATGATGATGTTTCGGTAGGAGACACCGGGGTA
>JAGHSU010000054.1 GCA_018065685.1 Candidatus Methanocorpusculum equi
TGACAATGCCCGGACTTCCGCTTGTTCCTGCAGCATGCGGCATCGATGTTGACAACAACGGAAAGATCTCCGGTTTATTCTAACCGGCCTTTTTCCAACCGGCTCTCTTTTTCTTTTTTTTTCATTTTTTCTTATATTACGAACGGCGGAGATGCAGGTCCGTTTTGATGCCGAAACACACATCTATTTATACTGAAAAACAAATAAAATAACTATCTATGTCATCATTAGCACTCTTTGACCCGGAAATCTTTGACCTGATAAACCGTGAACACTGGCGTCAGACCGAGGGGCTTGAGCTCATCGCCTCTGAAAACGTCGTAGCACGCGAGGTGCTCGAAGCAATGGGCACGATTCTTACGAACAAATACGCGGAAGGCTACCCCGGAAAACGCTACTACGGAGGATGCGAATTCCATGACCAGATTGAAAACCTGGCACGTGACCGCCTCTGCCGTCTCTTTGGCGCGGAACACGCCAATGTGCAGCCCCACTCCGGAAGTCAGGCAAACGAGGCAGTCTACCTCTCCTTCATGAAACCCGGGGACAAAATGATGAGCCAGTCGTTAAACAACGGCGGCCATTTATCCCACGGGGACCCTGCAAACATCTCCGGAAAATACTTTGATGTTACCCCATACGGCGTGGATTTTGACACCGAACTGCTCGATTACGGAGCAATCGAGGAGACTGCACGAAAGCTTAAACCAAAGCTCATCGTCTGCGGCGCATCCGCCTATCCCCGTGAGATTGACTTTAAGGCATTCGCAGAGATTGCAGAGGATGTAGGCGCAAAATCCATGGCAGACATTGCCCACATCTCAGGACTCTGCTGCACGGGGCTGCACAACTCTCCCGTGGGGGTTACCACCTTTACCACCTCAACAACCCACAAAACCCTGCGCGGCCCGCGCGGAGGTGTTATTATGTGCAACAAGGAGGAGGCATCGCGTATCGATAACGCGGTATTCCCGGGGATGCAGGGCGGTCCTCTGATGCATGTAATCGCCGCAAAAGCAGTCTGTTTCCGCGAGGCGTCCACCCCCGAGTACAAAGAGTATGCAAAGCAGGTTGTCAAAAACTGCAAAGTGCTTACGGCAGCCCTTGAGGATAACAACTTCCGTCTGGTATCGGGTGGAACAGACAATCACTTATGTCTGGTCGATTTATCGGACCACAACATCTCAGGCCATCAGGCGGAACTGACCCTCGGACGCGCAGGAATAACCGTCAACAAAAACACGATTCCCCGTCAGGCGCTCTCACCCTTCGAGACATCGGGTATCAGAATCGGAACACCAACTATTACCTCCCGCGGCATGAAAGAGGATGAATGTAAACAGATTGCAGACTGGATTTCCCGGGCACTGAAAAACATGGACAAGCCTGCGGTTCTTTCCGAGATTAAGGAAGAGGTCAAAAAATTCTGTCTGAGATTCCCGCTCTATCCGGAAATCCGGATGACATAAGGTTGTTTTCCGGAAAACAACTGATAATAAATCTGTAACTATTCACCCTTCTATTTTTTATCATCCTGTAACTGAGGTGTGTATGTGCAACAAGAGCGCAGACCTCGCAGACTGAGGAAAGAAAATCTGCCCCCTTCGGGGGACGCTGACCGCTCAGATTTTCTTTCCTTTTGGATGAACAAAGTATTATCCGGATATTTGGTATAGATATTGAGATGAGTAATCCACATCTTATTCTAAAGGAAAGAAATTCCGAGCGGTCAGCGTCCCCTCAGGTTTTTCCTGAGGGGCGGAATTTCTTTCCTTAGTCTGCGTAGTCTGCGTTCTTCTCCAAGAGCATCCACAGCTAAGTTACAACCATGACCACGAGCATCCGTACTTAAACTTAAACTCTCTTCCCCAAGCGAGCCGCCCGCGCCCCGCGATTTAAGCGGGGCTAAGCGCGGGTGAATAGGCTCGCGATTTGCGTAGATTCGCGTAGATTCGCGGTTATCTTAGAGCATCTACACTATCACTTACAACCACGACCACGAGCATCCACACCAAAGCCGCGGTCGCACGGCCCCATGGCAAAGAGCATCCTCGGCAAACCGGCAGCACCTGATACATAG
>JAGHSU010000150.1 GCA_018065685.1 Candidatus Methanocorpusculum equi
TATGTATCTGTGCATTCCTATTGTGTCTGTGCCGGGAAATCCGTTCGGCGGGTTCTGTCTGATTTCCACGTTTGAATCCGTGTTTGCCTGGCAAAATGACCTCTCCGGTTTTGAGCGGCTGCTTTCTTTCCAACTCTGAAAACAGCTTTCAAATCCTGCTTTCAGGGGCTATTCAGGCCGGAATCTCCCGGGTGTGCTCATCCTTTCATCCCGGTGGCGGCCTGAATACGGTTCATTTCCCGGTTTTTGAAAGGGGCTGCGGTAGTGTCCGTTTTTCTGCCGCAGTCTCATTTATAGGCGGCTCTTTCAAGTCCGGCGGTCTGAAAGCACGTTCGTAAGGCATGGATGTCTGGTAAACAGAAGGGGTTTCAAACCGCAGTCCCTGAGCTGGCAGATTCCAGGGATAAATGGTTCGATTCACCGGTTAAATGGGAAATGCATGCTGTATCATGGCTTTTTGGGAATGCCCGTGGAAGATTTGTTTCATCTCTTTTTGTCAGGGAATCCGGTTTCGGTTCGGGGTGTTAACTTCGTCTGCAGAAAGCGCTTTTCCTTTTTCCAGGTGTGCCTCATTTCCTCTCCTTTGATGATGGTTGTATCTTTTGGATTTGGTTGGCAGCAGTTTTGATAATTTTATCCTGATGTTTTTATCCTGATATTTTTCTGGCACTCTTATAGTATTCTCTCTGCCGGCTCCTCTTTTCCATTTGCGTGTCAGTCACTATTTTTGAGTTCACTCTCCTTTTTGGATCATGATTTTTCTTTGGTCGGCCGAAAAACATACCTTCATATCGGGATTTTAAAGCCATTTCGGATTGTGGGTAATGTATTCCATCGTCTGGAGTATTAGCCACACTCTATTTTCGTTTATTTGCGTGTTCTCTTTTTCATAGCCGGCACTGCTTCTCATCAGCAGTCCTGTGGTCCCGGATTTTCTGAAAAATTGTGAAAACTTCATTTTGGACTTTATTTTTAAAAATAAGCTCTATTTATTGGTATTTTAGAACCTTGAAAATGCCCGAAAAATTTCGCATAATACATATTATGCGAAATTATATATCTGATGGGCTCCAATATAGTATGTTAACAATGGCAGAAGTGCGGAGAACATTCGGTTCCTGGATTCCAAGGTACATCAGCAGCCTTCAGACCAAGAACTATTCGGCAAGTACTGTGGAGGCATACGAACGTGTGCTGAAACTATTTGCCAGGTACGAGATGTACCTCAAAGAAAATGACGGTGAACTTCCTGCAGCTACTGCGGATTTTGAGGACAAAACCCTTGGAGCAGATATAGATGTGACTTCTCTGGATATTGTTGATTTCTTTACGCTTATCAGAAATGAACGTCATTTATCAGCCTCCAGTATCCATCAGTACTATTCGGCTTTATCCTCATTTTACCAGTATCTGATTAAACAGGACGTTTTATCGGCGAATCCGATGGATAAGATTGACAGGCCGAAGATTAAAGACCGGGAGCTTAAGTATCTGCGTCACCAGCAGGTTATGGAGTTCATCTCCTCTTTGAAAAACCCCCGTGATTCTCTCCTGGTCAGGACAATTTATGCGACCGGAATGCGTGTTTCAGAGGTTTGCGGAATGAAGATTGAGCACATCGATTATAACGAGGAAACAATCCGTGTTCGCGGAAAAGGAGGCAAAATAAGGGTTGTTTTCTGTGATTTTGACACTCTGAATATGATTCGGAAACATGTCGGAGAGAGGAAAACCGGCTTTGTTTTTGAAGGACGCGGTGGTGCTGCCCTGTCCCCCCGGACGGTGCAGCATGTCTTTAATCTCTATGCTCCGGAGGGTATTACTCCGCATAAAATCCGCCACAGCTATGCCAGTGAACTGTACCGCAGATCTCACAATATCCGTGTTGTTCAGGAAAATCTCGGCCATACGTCGATTAAAACCACTGAAATCTATGTCCACACGGACCTTGATGAGAGAAGAGAGGCATATCACCAGTACTTCCCGCTTGCAAATAACGGTCCGGAATCAGTTGCGAAGTAATTTATAGAATGTGTAATAAACTATATGATGCTATACTATAATTTGACCCATAACCATGAGTGATGAATACCAAAATCCCGAAAACCCGGGGGCTGTCCCGCTGCCGGAAGAAAAAGAGACTGAAACGGTTTCTTTTCCTGCAGAAACAGCGGATGGGGCAGCTGTCCCCCCTGTTTCTGCTGAGAGCAGTCTTTCAGAAATCCCTGCAGAAGTACCGCCTGCTTCAGATGTCCCGTCAGCTGAGAGTTCATCTGATGTGATTCCTGCCGCAGAAACTCCGGCAGATGCTGCTGCATCTTTTACTTCTGCCCCGGCAGAGGGAAGCCCGTCAGAGTCTGTTCCTGTCGAAACCTCTCCGGAAGAACAGCTGCAAACCGCTGTCCCGGGAGACAGGGATGATTATTTCACCGAAGAGCCGCCGAAACTCAAATACTATGATGAGTCGGAGCGGCAGGACGAGATTAACAAATATAAGAAGTTTAAAAAGGTCGACGGCGCAACCTACCGGAAGGTGAATGTCTTTCTCAGGAAACGTACCTACATCACGGCACGTGAGTGGGCAATTGCCCGTCTTTGTGCTGATTTCAAAACCCCCTACGGCTCCGAGATGACTTTTATCGGCGAGCATCTCCCCGAACTCTGCCCCTTCATGGAAGAGACCTATTCACCTCAGGCGGTCAATCAGGCACGTGCTTCATTTAAACGGAAGGTCAGAAAGTCCGCAGCAACATTCCTCTACGGGGCAATGTGCGGTTTCTTCACCCCCGAAGAGCTTGACGACATTCTCTTTGAGGCAAATGAAGTCTCCAAATTCTTCCTCGAAATCGAAGGAACATCCCTGGAGCTCGACGACGAAATTGAGATCGAGGATAAGATCTCAGGCATCATGAAAAAGTTAGGGGACTCGGCCCGTATTCTTCTGAAAAACAGAGCAGAGGATGAGAAGGAGTCCGATGATGAAGAGGACGGGGACGAGGAAGAAGATGAAGAGGTTGAGGTAGTCCCGGTCGAAGGACCGGTATCAAAACCGACCCCATCCGCTGATTCTGCGGCTGACAGCCCGTCTGAAGAGGTACCTGAAGCACAAACCCCCTCTCCATCCGGTACCGACCAACCATAACTTATTTTTTAAAAGACCACTGATATACTATACACTATGGCACTGCAAAAACTTGAAAAAACCTATTTCGGTACAAACGGCGTTCGTGGAGTCAGCGGGAAAGATATGCACCCGGGATTTGCGCTCGGAATCGCCGAAGCGTACGGAACTCTTCTGGGTCCCGGGAAAACCGTCGGTCTTGGCATGGATACAAGAACATCGGGGCCTTCACTTGGCGCTGCGGTAAAGGCAGGGCTTTGCGCATGCGGCTGCAATGTTATTGATTTCGGGATTCTTCCAACCCCCGCGCTGCAGTATCTGATTCTTTCAAAGAAACTTGACGGGGGTGTGATGATTACCGCCTCTCACAATCCTCCGGAGTATAACGGCATTAAGCTGATAGAAGCCGATGGAACGGAGATGGGAGATGAACGGACCATCGATGTTGAGCAGATTTATATTAACGGCCGGAAGAAGCTGGCAGACTGGGACACGCAGGGTCGGTTGTCTGAGGATTTCGAAGCATACAGACTTTATATCGATGCGATTGTATCAGCGGTCCCGGCCGGTGTCGGAACCGGCTTTACAATCGCAATCGACCCGGGAAACGGGGCTGCATGCAGAACCGCTCCGGAGATTTTCAGGCGTCTGGGATGCACTGTCGAGGTGGTAAACCCCGGGTTTGACGGCATGTTTCCGGGACGGCTTCCGGAGCCGTCAGAAGAGGGACTGCGCGGTCTTTCAGCCGCGGTTGTTAACTCCGGTGCGGCATTTGGTATTGCCCATGACGGGGATGCGGACCGTGCCGTCTTTGTTGATGAGAAGGGACGGTTCATCGATGGAAACATCGCTTTAGCTCTTCTTGCTTCGTATTATGCGGAGCAGCAGCCGGGAGGAGAGATTGTAACGCCCCTTAGTTCATCCGGTGTTATCGAGGCCGCGGGAGCTGAGTTCGGGTGTTCCACGCTTTACACCGTTGTCGGAAGCCCGTATGTCGCCAGGACGATGCGCGAAGAGCTTGCCGCGGGGCATACTATCATCATCGGAGGCGAGGGAAACGGCGGCGTCATCTATCCGAAGCATCAGTTCTGCCGTGACGGGGGCATGTCGGGAGCGGTCCTTCTGGCATTACTCTCCACGCGGAAGGTGCCTCTTTCCTCTCTGATTGAAAAGCTTCCAAAGTACACGATGTATCAGGAAAAGCGTACCACGTCGAGAGCAAAAGAGATAACAGAACACATGAAGGAATACTTCAAAGATCTTCCGATGGACACCCGTGACGGCATCCGGATTACAAAAGGCGGGGCATGGGCTTTAATCCGCCCGTCGGGCACCGAGCCGCTTATCCGCATCTATGCCGAGTCCCGTGATGCAGCTGAAGCAAAAGAGCTGATTGGTGAAATCCTTTCGGAAATCACACCCTTCCTGACATAAAATACACTATTTTTTCCGGGATAAAGTCCCGGTTTTCTTTTGTTACGGTGAGAAGGATAATATCGTCCCGTGCTCTCACCGCATCCAGAAATGCGTTTTTTTTGTTCCGGATAACACCAAGGACAGGGGTTGCACCATCCAGTGTTTCAAAGACGGTCTGCTGAAATGTTTTTGCATCCGATTCAAGAAATCCCAGTTCATCCATGAGGATAAGTTTTGCAGGACGCTTCAGAAGAGATGCTCCGTATGTGTCAAAGATTTCCGGATATGCCTCTCGTTTATCCGGCATCCGGTGTGCCGCTTTTTGTCCGTCTTCGGGCCGCATCTCTGCCGGGTACAGCATAACATCAGAGCTTCCGTCCTCTTTGACGTTTGCTCCTGCTGTCCGAAAGCCCCCGGGTGTTACATTAAGCATCTGAAGTGCTTTGCTAACCGCTGTACTTTTTCCAATCTGTCTCTCACCGGTCAGGAAGATGTGTTTTTTCATTTGCTGTAGTTATGTATTTACGGCAGATACAATGAGTTTTTCGGCATGCATGCCGCGGTTAAAAGGGAGGTTGACGGATACGGGTAAACGGATGATGAGGTAAATAGTACGCAGATGAATCCTAACACAGGATTATTTCATCTTCGGTGACAATCTCATCCATCCGGACATCAAATGCTTCTGCAGGCACCATCTCCGCCTCCTGGGAGGAGAATGCGGCACCTATCTTTTTTACTCCGGGGTTTGCTTCAAGGAATCTGTCATAATATCCTGCCCCGTATCCAAGTCTGTTTCCCCTGCGGTCGAAGCCCACCATGGGGAGGACCACACACTCAACGCGGCATCCGGAGATTGGAATCTCCGCGGAAACCGGTTCCGGGACGTTAAAGGTTGAACACTCCAGATTTTTCGTATCCTCTATGACAGAAAGCCGGAGCGTGTGTGTTTCGCGTTCAATAATCGGGAGAACAACGGTTTTACCGGCTGCAATCAGTTCTTCGATAAACGGCATCGTATCCACTTCCGGCTCCTTTGGAGCGTATGCCATGATGACAGAGTATTCTGCTGTCTCCTCAAGGAGCTTTTTGCAGATGGAGCGGCTTTTCTCAGCCCGGATATCTGGAGACATCGCAGCACGCCGCTCTTTTAACACAGCACGTAAGGTTGACTTATCCATCATAGGTACCCGGTTTACCGCATCTCAAGAATTCTTCCAAACCCTGGAACGAAATCCTTTTTCCGTGAGACAACTCCCGGGAGATGAACCGGCGTGTTCCAGTGAGGGGAGGTGGAAAGCACCATATCCTCCGATGCCGCAAACATGTCAGACAACATATCCGCGATACTCGTGTAAAGAGCGACATAGATGTCCGGAGCATCTGCCCCTTTTATCTTCTCATTCAGCGCCGCATAAATTTCTGTGCTGTGCTCACGCGCATACTCATACGACGGGGTCAGAATCTGTGCGATAACCACCCGTTTTGAGGCAAGCGTAAACTCCTTCGTGTCCCGTTCGAGAAGTTCTTTCTGAGATACGCCGGATAATGCCATTCCTTCGCTGATGAGCTCTTTGCTGTATGACTCTGTGTTCACCTGTGCAATCTCTGCGAGTGCTGCTGCCGCCTTTTTGTCCGCATCCGTGGTCGTTGACATCTTAAGGCCAAGCGTATCGGAAAGGATTCCGGAAAGGAGAATCCCTGCAGTGCATCTGTCGGGTGTTACTCCCGCCTCAAAGAAGCGGCCTGCAATAATCGTTGAGGTGGAACCGACCGGTTCCATCGTGAAACGAATCGGTTTTAGTGTCGACATTGCTCCGAGACGGTGATGGTCGATGATTTCTATCACATCTGCGGTCTCGATACCGTCCACCGCCTGACTGTACTCATTGTGGTCTAAGAGAATTACGGATTTTGCCGCATTATCCATCAGTGAGTTGCGGGCGACGTTTCCGAGGAGTTTTCCCTCGTCATCGACCACACAGGCGGTACGGTAGCGTGTTCCTGAAACAACCTGTTTTACGTACTCAACCGTGTCATTCATCCGGACCGTCGGCACATCTGTGGCCATCATTGTCCCTGCAGGAAGGGTTAAATGAATCATCTTTGTCGTACCAAAGGCGTCCGCGTCGGTTCCAATCAGCGTTACATTCTTTTCCTTTGCGGCAGAGATGACCCGCTCCCCGATAGGGGCGGAGTCAGCAATGATGAGTGCTGCAATCCCCGCGGATATTAAAGCGAGCTGCGTTGGCTCGTCATCACCCACGACTGCTATATCTTTGCTTGTTATGCGGGAGAGGATGACGTGCAGGGCGTCGATTGAGATGTAGACCGAACCTTCTAAAATCTCTTGGGATTTTACAAACACCTTCCCGTGTAAAATCCTGGCCAGTGCATCGACTTTGATGGGGGAGACAGAGAGTGTTTCCATCTTTGTGTTGGAGACATAGGCTCTTGCAAGGCCGTGTTCCGAGATAAGACCGGTGAGTTTTCCGTTTTCATCGGTGATCGGGAGGTTTCGCAGATTGTTTTTATCCATCAGTTCGATGACATCGAAGGCAGGGGTTGATGCAAGCGCGCTTTCATGGTGGGTATTTTTCAGATCGGACACCGACGGCTCGACATTCATAATCAGCGCAGGCTCTTCTGCTCCGAACTTTTTAAGTGCATATTCCGACTCGGCGTTTAGCTTTCCGCAGACGGCGGGAATGTAGGTATTTCCCCCGTTCCGGTTCAGAAATGCGGCATATCCGATTGCGCTGCAGACCGAATCCGTGTCAGGATGTTTATGTCCTAAGATATAGATGTTATTCATTGGGCGGTTTTCCTGTGGTTATTATATTGGTCTTTATATATAGGTGCTGCTACGAGATAAGAGTTTGCGGAGATGATGACTATTAATAGAGAGAGATTGATATCTTAGCACACACAAATGGATTCATCCGCGACAGCCCTGATTATCATCTCGCTTCTGACCTGCGCTGCTATGACAGCCGCGGCAATCATAAAACCAAGAATCAGGGTCGGGCGTTTTTCTCTAAGCACCTACTGGATAATCACCCTTGCAGGTGCTTTAATCATTCTTGTATCAGGTCTTATCAATCCCGCGTACCTGATTGAGGGCCTCACCTCCGACTCCGCGGTAAATCCGGTAAAAATCCTCATCCTCTTCTTTGCGATGTCGTTTTTATCTCTCTTCCTTGATGAGATATCCTTTTTCCGGTATCTGGCAGAGCTTACGGTACGAAAAGCAGGGGTTTCGCAGATAAAACTCTTCATCGCTCTCTTTGCCGTAATCTCCATTCTGACCGTCTTCACCTCAAACGATATTATCATCCTTACCTTCACGCCGTTCATCTGCTATTTTGCAAAATACACGAGGATAAACCCGGTCCCGTATCTTCTGGCGGAGTTTGCCGCGGCAAACACCTGGAGCATGGCTCTTATCATAGGAAATCCGACAAACATCTATCTGGCATCCATGTACCAGGTAGGGTTTTTGGAGTACGCATCCGTTATGATTCTCCCGGCCCTGGTAACAGCCGCCGCGGCATTTCTGATTATCTTCCTCCTCTTCAGGAAAACGCTTGGAGAGCCGCTGAAAGCACCTGATATGGAGGAGCACCGGACCCGTATTTCAGATAAGCCCGCTCTTGTCATCGGGCTGATTCATTTAGGCGTCTGCACCGCGCTTCTCGTCATATCATCCTTTATCGGCGTTGATATGTGGCTCATCTCCCTTGCAGCAGCTCTGAGTCTGGTCATTTTCATCCTCGTGCTCTCATGTATCCGCAAAAAAGGACCGGCGGCTTTAGCCTCCGCCGCAAAGCGCGTTCCCTGGGAGTTTATTCCGTTCATCCTCTCGATGTTTACCATCGTCCTGGCGCTCTCAGGGGCAGGTATCACCGAATCCCTCGCGCATCTCCTCTCTGCAGGTGACCCGGTCTTTACCTACGGTATTGCCTCGTTCCTTTCGGCAAACCTCATAAACAATATCCCGATGAGTGTTCTTTTTGCCTTTATCTTAGAAGGCGTCTCCCAGGCAGCGCTTATGCCTGCCCTGTATGCATCGGTTCTCGGCTCAAACCTTTGTGCCGTCTTTACACCGGTAGGGGCCCTCGCGGGACTCATGTGGATGGGTATTCTAAAGAAGACAGAGGTCTCATTTTCCTATCTTTCGTTTGTGAAGTACGGGGTTTTAATCGCCCTGCCTGCCCTTGCCGCGGGTCTGTTTATTCTCTGGTGTATTGTGTAATTTAAGCACTTTTCCCCGCCGCAGTTTTCTTTGCCGGCTTTATCTTATATCTGATAAAGAGGGCCAGAATCGGCGCTATCGCGATTGGAATAATCAGAAGCTGCATCGCAAATGTGAGGCCCGAGACATCTGCGATAAGTCCGATGAATGTTGCAGCGACCCCGCCGACTCCGAGCGTAAACCCGAGTGTGAGTCCCGATGCAAAGCCCGCTCTTCCGGGCAGAAGTTCCTGCGCCATCGTAACTGATGTGACGTAGCAGAAGCTTGCAAAGAACGCGTATGTCATAATACCTGCAAACATCAGCGCCCCGCCGGAGAAGATTAAAAGGAACGCCGGAATCGCAAGAGCAAGGCCTGCCACAAGCATCTTTTTCCGTCCGAAACGGTCCGAGAGAAATCCTCCGACCAGCTGCCCTGCGACACCGGAAAAGAGCATTATGGTAACTACTGCCGATGCCAGAGCAGCAGTCATCTCCATCTCTCCCAGGATCAGCATTGTAGGAAGGTAGGTGATGAGCCCGAGGTATCCGATTGCCCGGAGAGCACAGACGGTGACAACAAGAAATGCCGCTTTGTTCATCTGTCTGCGCTCATCTGCCGGAATCTGAACCGCACTTTTCACAGGTTTTGCAGCTTCCTTTTCCGGAAGGTTTCCTTTTCTCCCCGTCATACGCCAGATCCAGGCAGTGCCGATGATACCCGGAAGGACCAGCCAGGCAACCGCGGGAAGACCTGCAAATGTAATGAGGCATCCTGCAATCAGAGGTCCTATTGCATAACTGATGCTTCCTGCGGTCGTAAATAATGAGTTATAGAATCCGAGTTTATGCGGAGGGCTGATTTTATAAATCAGGTTCATCCCCGTGGGGTGGAAGAGGGCATGACCGATTGCAGCCCCTCCTACCAGACAGAGCAGGATGACGTAGTTGTTTGTCAGAACCGAAAGCGATACGCCTGCAGCGCCAATTAAGACGCAGAATGCCACGTTTGCGGTTTTCCGGTCTTATCATTCCAGATGCCGACAAACGGCTGCGCAATCGATGACACCACGTTAAAGATAGTTACCACAAGCCCTGCGAAAAAGTATGACAGCCCCATCCCGTCAATCAGAAACGGGAGGATGACCGGAAGGACCGGTGGTGTAAAGGTCAATAATAAAGTGCCCTGCGATGGCACTGATGAGTGATTTGTTTTCATGACCTGCGTCTGACATTTGGGATACGTCTGACCTTCTTTATTTTTTATGTGTCTGTATTATTGTGTTTTGGTGGAATATCAACTATGGGATATCTCTTTCCGGAAAGGAGGATGGGCGGGGTACAGATACCTCATTAGAACCCCCTGACCTGTTCTGAAAAAGGAAAACAAACAGAAAATAAAAACCAGACAGAAAATAAAAACCAGACAGAAAATAAAAATCAGGCAGAAAATAAAAATCAGACAGAAAATAAAACCCGGACGGAAAATAAAAAAAATAAAATGAGGATGTTTAATCGTATTCACGCCAGGTGTGGTGACACTTGGTGCAGCGGAAGAATCTTACCTCGGATTCATCCGCACTTCTCAGCTGTCTGAGCCACCATTCCGCCAGGTTGTGGCCGCAGTTCGGACAGGTAATCTGAATTGTCGGTTTTGTTCCGAGGTTTTCGTCGCCGTCTACAATCAGAATATCATTCTCCTGCATGTAGGCAACTTTCTTCATCTGGTCTTTCTCTTCTTTGGAAATGGGTTCCTCATGGCCGCATTTGGTACAGACAAATTTACCGTCTCTTGCCTTCATGAGTTTCCCGCATTCTGGACAGAATATCATGTAATAAAGGTGTGTCTTTATTCTTTAAATAACCAAAGCATTTATCCTTAGTTCATTCAGAAAAAAGATATACTTACAAGGCAAACCAGATATAGAAAAATGGCCGGACTCATAGAAACAATTCTCTTCACTGCAGCGCTCATCCTGTTTATCCTGTTCTTTATCCCGGGAAAGTTCCGGAAGTATTTCGGGATAGCCGCCTGGATCGCCCTTGTTGCAGGTCTTTTTGCAATGCTTCCCGAGCTGATATTCGTAGAAGGAAATGTTATCTATCCTGTCCTGATTGCCCTGTCTGTAATCCTTCTCATCATCACGATAAAGCATCTCTTAAAAGAAGATAAACCAATCATGGACTTTACCTGTGCGGGAGGGGTATTTTGTATCCTCTATGTCTCGTTCATTCTCTTTAAGCCGCTTGCCGACTGGCTGATCGGAACTGTCGTCTACTGGATATCGGTTGTGCTCAATGCCATGGGATTCGAGTACTACCGTGTGGCGGAAGGAAGCGCCTTTTATCCGGATTTCTGGAACTTCTTCTTCTCGCTCCCGCCGGAAGAAACACTGATGCCGGGAGTCGGCTACGTAGGTATCGGCTATGCGGATGAAATTGTTCTCGGATGTACCGGTATTACTGCGATTGCCCTTCTTGCTGCGGTGGTGTTTCTGACGCATACAACATGGATTAAGAAGATTCTTCTTCTGCTGCTTGTAACAGTCCCCGTCTATGTCATCAATGTGTTCCGCAACGTGTTTGTGATAACCACATACTTTAACCAGTCCCTTAATCTTTTCCCGGAATGGTTTATCGGAAATCCTATCCCCGGGTTTGCCAGCTACTTCTGGTCGCATAACGTTATCTGCGAAGGAGCGGCATTTCTTGTCATCATCGTGCTTGCCGTCATTCTTTTCAAATGTATGCCCGGGCTTCTCGGGACGGTGCGTGATATCGTTATGATCTTTGTCGAAGACATCAGAACATTTGTCAGAGGAAAGAAACAGTAAATGGAAACTCCCTGTCCGTTCTGCAGCCGCTCAGGCGCACTGTTTGAAAATGAACATGCATATGTCCGGGAGGACAAATTCCCGGTATCCCCCGGTCATCTGCTGATAATCCCGAAGCGGCACGTCCCGGACTGGTTTTCACTGACGGAAGAAGAACAGCAGGCGGTGCTTGCTCTTCTTTCGCGGGCGAAAGAGTATCTTGATGTGCGGTATCACCCGGACGGGTACAACATTGGTATAAATTGCGGAAAGGCCGCAGGTCAGACGGTGTTTCATGTGCATATGCACCTGATTCCGCGGTATGCAGGAGATGTGGAGAATCCGCGCGGAGGAGTCCGCGGGGTTATTGCGGATAAGAAGGATTACCTGTCCGGATAATTTTGTCTGTTCTTACCCGTTCCTCTTTTCCTCATCATTTTCTTATCCTCATCCCTTCGTTCATCCAAATCAACCCCTTTATATAGATTGAGAGCATAATTAATTCCTATTATGTATGAGACCATCGACGAAATCAATGAACGCATTCGTGATGGAAGTGTCCGTGTAGCAACAGCTGAGGAGATGCCGGGTATTGTTGATGAACTCGGCACTGCCGGAGCATTGAAGGAAGTGGATGTTGTAACGACCGGCACCTTCGGAGCGATGTGTTCTTCCGGAGTCTTCTTAAACTTCGGTCATGCGGAAATCCCCATCCGGATGGAAAAGATGTACTTAAACGATGTCGAAGCGCACGCAGGCCTTGCTGCAGTTGACTGCTATCTCGGGGCAACCGCCGAGTCGGAAACGCTCCATGCGGACTACGGAGGCGCACACGTCATCGAGGATTTTATAGCCGGAAAGACCGTAGAACTCCGTGCAACAGGTAAAGGAACCGACTGTTATCCCCGCCGCGCAATCACCAATGAATTTACCCTCGACGAACTCAATCAGGCGGTCATGGTCAATCCGAGAAACTCATATCAGTGTTATGACGCGGCAACCAACATGGGAAACCGCATGGTCAGAACCTATATGGGCTGCCTCCTTCCGGGACACCGGAATGTCACCTACTCAGGCGCCGGATGTTTATCTCCCTTAACAAACGACCCGCACTTTGATGTCATCGGGTCAGGCACGCCGATTTTCCTCGGAGGAGCCAACGGAATTGTAATCGGTGAAGGAACGCAGAGCTCTCCCGGGACCGGATTTTCCACCCTGATGACCTGCGGAAATCTTAAGGATATGTCTCCTGACTTTATCCGTGCTGCAACCATGACCGGATACGGGGTAACCATGTACGTCGGTGTGGGTGTACCTATTCCGCTCTTAAATGAAGAAATTGTACGGCACACCGCAGTCCGCGATGAGGACCTGGTAACAGAGATTGTCGACTACGGAACGCCTGTCAGAAACAGACCGGTAATCCGGAAAGTCACCTATGCGGAGCTTAAAAGCGGCTCGGTCGAGATTAACGGGGAAGAAGTGAGAACTGCCCCCTTATCCAGCTATAAGAAGGCACGTGAGGTTGCAGGAGAGCTGAAAAAGAGAATTGAAGGCGGCGGTTTCCTGATGGCAAAAGCAACCCATCCGATTGACAACACCAAGTGCAACAAGCCGATGGCGGAAAAAGGAGAGACAGTCCACGTCTCTGACGTCATGGTGAAGTCCTTTGTAACCGTCACCGGGGACCAGACGGTAAAAGAAGCCGCAAAACTCCTCTTAAAAGGAGACACAAACCATCTTCCGGTCATTGACAAAGAGAACCGTCTCTCGGGAATTGTTACAACCTATGACATCTCAAAGGCGTTTGCAAACGACGTGCAGGAGGCAACGGTCTCGGAGATTATGGTGCAGAAGGTCTACACCACAACACCTGATGTGCCGATAGATGTTGCAGCCAGTATGCTCCAGCAGAACAATATCGGAGCACTTGTAGTCATTGATGCAAACCGCCATGTCCTTGGTCTGCTTCACTCGTATGATTTGGGAGAACGTGTTGTCCGGAGGGAGCAGAGATGAAGCTTTTAGTGGACTTCGGAAACGGAAACACCCAGGACCCCGCGATTGCATCAGCCATCCTTGAGACCGGCATTGCCGCAAGTATTGAACGGGCGATGATGGAAGAGGACGGGGGATGGGTTCTGTTATCCGTCGAGGACGGGGAGGAGGAGCGTTTCTCTGCGGCGCTTGCAAAACGGGGTGTCGCATCCCGTATCCAGACCAACTCGGTTGTCTATAACGCGGATGAGTGTGTGGACTGCGGTCTTTGTACCAGTCTTTGTATGAAACATGTCTTCTCGTTTGACAAAGACTGGAATCTTGTGGTGGACGCCGACCGCTGTGTGCTCTGCGGCAGGTGTGCGGAGTTTTGTCCGCAGCGTGCCCTGACTGTGCAGAAATAAGTCCCCCATAATAAGTTCCCTATATGATTCGTGAACATTTCGCTTATCATGAGACGATAACAACAATCCTTGGCGACACGGAGGAAGATATAGCCGCGGCAAAAAAGGGCATGCTTTCCGCCCGCCACGACCTTGAGGCATATATTGCCTCAGACCCTTTTTTTCAGCTGAGTTATGACCCGGTACTGGTCAGAGAGGATGCGCCGGAGGTTGTTTTACGGATGGCTGATGCGGGTTCTGAGGCCGGTACGGGGCCGATGGCTGCAGTAGCAGCCGCAATCGCCTGGGCAGGCGCGGAGGCGATGCAGGACTTTGGTGCGTCCTTTGGTCTTATCGACAACGGGGGAGACATCGCATTTTTCTCGGACCGTGTGGTGAGCGTCGGAATCCATGCGGGGACGGCTCCCTCGTCTGATAAGTTCGCCTTTGTTCTTCCTCCGCAGAAGACAATCAGCGGTATCTGTACCTCGTCTGCTACCGTGGGGCCTTCGGTTTCCTTTGGCATCTGTGATGCGGTTGTCTGCTTTGCGGATAATCCTGCAAAAGCTGATGCCTGGGCAACGTCGCTTTGCAACCGGATAACGCCTGAGACGTTTTCGGAGGTCCTTCCCCGCGAATCAGCCCTGCACGGTGTCTATGCGGTAGCAGGCGACTGGATCGGGAGATGGGGGACGCTTCCCGAAATCCGGCCTGCAAAGGTGGATACAGGGCTTATAACGAAGGGGTAAGGGAACCCGTGGAGGACTGCTCTGTTCCCCGGTCTGCCTGTTTATTCCTGTTCTTTTGTCCGGGTGTCGCTCGTTTTTCCCTGCAGACATGCTTTTTCCGGCACTTCGGGCAGAGCACATCCCCGCATTCGCGGCATTTTCTCATCTTTGATTTGGGGAAGGAGTTTCCGCATCCGTCGCATACAATCTGCTCTTCCTCTTCTTTCTTCCCCTTTGTCTCTGTGCTCTGAGGGGAGGACTCTTTTGTCTCCGGGTTTTCCTCTTTTTGCGGGGTCTTTTTTACCGGCGGAGCGGTTTGTGTTCCAAAGAGCTGTTCCTTTGCATCTTTCTGTGCAGCATCCTTCTGTACTGCATCCTTTTGCTGTTTGTCTTTATCCTTATCCCTATCTTTATCCCTATCTTTATCCTTAGCCTTATCTTTATCCTTGGCCTTTCCCTTTTTGTCACCGTGTCCGGCACAGGAATGGAGTATCCTGCATTTCGGACAGAGGACCGCGCCGCAGTTCTGACACCTTCTCATCTTTGATTTGGGGAAGGATTTTCCGCATCCGTCGCATACAATCTGCTCTTCTTCCGCATCTCCTTTTCCCCTCCTTTTTCCCCTCCTCCTCCTTCCTTTTCCTGCGTGTCCGAATTCCGTTCCGCGATTTTGCTGCCAAGAACCGGCAGGAATGCAAGTACTCCCTTTTTCTCGGGTCCTGGTCTCGGGCAGCGGTGTTTTTCCCGGCAGATCTGGCAGAGGACCATGCCGCAGTCGGGGCACTTCCACATGTCGGACTGCGGGTATGACTCTCCGCACTCCTCGCATTCGATGAAGGGATTTAGTGAACGCACATACGCGGAGTAGGCCTCGTCTTCGGACATTTTGACAGGATTTTCTTCCCTGTCTGTAATCTGCGGGACGGGTATGGGAGCTGCGGGTGCCCAGGTGCCGCGGGTGCTGCAGGTGCTGCAGGGTTGTCTGCTGTGCAGTCATGGGTTTTCTGACATTCCGC
>JAGHSU010000048.1 GCA_018065685.1 Candidatus Methanocorpusculum equi
TAGTTGCTTTTTTCATGTTTAATTAACTCCATCTGCATCAGATAATCCCGGAAACATACCGGAGCACGGTATCTTCCAATATCATCCTTCTGCAGGTTTGACAAAAAACGGTAAAAAAACATGAAATCAGGCTAGTTTAATCATTCGTAGGGTGCCGAAAAACAGATCCAACAACACAACAAAAATACCGGCAACCAGATAACAACAGAGCAAAAAAATTAAGCTGAAATTTTCTTCGTGAGCGAAACCCTCATCCGCAAACAACTCATGAACATGTTGTAACTGACGGCACGTATGTACATTACGTTGCGCTCGCTTACAGCCGCACCGACCGGCACAACAACGGGCAGAACATACACATTGAAACCGGCAGCAGCCGGTAGAACAAACAGATTGAAACAAACAAAAAAAAGAAGGTGTCTATAGGTGTCTTTAGAGATTACGGCTTATCCGAGTTCATCCCAGCTGTTCTTCCGCTTCTTGACAATCACAACAACAATCACAACAATGATTGCCGCAGCCCCAAGACCAATCAGAATAAACGGAAGAATATTCAGAATTCCGCTGAGCGGATTGTTCGCCGACTCCTGATACACCAGTGCATCTCCATACAGTGCTATGGAATCTGCTGCCAGTTTATCAATGGTTGCTGCATCAGCCTTTCCATCCTTATATGCTTCATTCTGCTGGTAATAGATATTTTTCAGACTCGAATTTTTCGTATCCAGCAGCATTGCCTCAGAGTTCCATCCTTTTGCATACAGCTGCTTAATAATATCGTCGATATAAGTTGTATACGAAAGCGACAGACTAAGCGAAGCAAGCGCGAGCTTCTGCTCGGCACTCTTAAGAGATGTGCGTGCCTCCTCAATCTTCGCATACGCAGTCTTTGTATCGGATGACGACTGGGCACTCTGGTACTGCGACTTGGCAGCATTAAGAAGGGCCTGTGCCCCGGAAACATCCCATCCATAGCCGGCATATACATTAATTCTTGCCTCAAGTGCATCTATCTCACTTTTAAGAACAGCAAGTTCCCCCGGGAGATTTGCGCTGTTGTAGACATACTGCGGATCAGATGATGCAGCCGAAACACCGGTACTTTCCGTTTTGGTTGCAGTAACCTTCAGAACAGTAATGTTCTTTCCGGCTGAACTTAATGAAACAGTCCCTGTCACCTGGATGTCAAGGGTAATATCATACGCATAATCAAGAGAGAAACCATCAATATAGTTGTATGGTTTTACCAGCTCCACCGACCCACGAAGCAAAGCGCCTCCGCTGTAAATATTAACAATCCATGAATCGCCGATTAAATCTGTGTCGAAAGTAATTTTATCTGCCACAGTCAGGGAGTCTTTGGGAACCATTATCTGTATCGATCCGGTTACGACATCTCCTGTAACCAGAGAGCCCGGTGGAGTGGTAGTTGCTTTGTTTTTCACTTCAAACGCAGAAACCGCTCCGCAGCAGACTGCACACAGCACAAACACCGCAAGGGCAATTGTTATAACTTTTTTTACGTTCATTGTATGCCTCACTCAAACAAGGGGTCGACATCGCTCTCATCAAACATCGAAGGCGCTGCTGCACGCTCGCGGGACTTTACGACCTCTTCTTTTGCCTCCTTTGCAAGCTCCATCAGCTCGCGGATACGCGGCGCGTTGCCGATTGTTGCGAGGAGCACCACAGCTGCCACATAGCCGCTGTCAACCGGATAATCTCCTCCGCGGACCTCGACACCTGCGATGTTCTCTTCAACCCAGTTCTTGGATTTTTCAACACCTTTGCGGTCGAGCTCTGCGGGCGGACCTGCAACAAGCACCAGAGCACGTTCCGCGGTCGAGTAGTCGCACGGAAGCGTCAGGCGTCCGAGCATTGCCCGGCGGACAAGGCCGATAATCTTTGCGGACTTGTCATCTCCTGTGATATCCACATGCGGCTCGGCGGCCTTGCCCTTCTTGTGCATGCCGAAAAGTCCTCCGGACTTTGCCTTCGGAGCATAGCTGTTTTTGGGGATTGCCTCGCTGATTGCGTAACCGACTGAGGAAATGCCTCCGCCGCGCAGGGTGTTGATGATTTCACTCGAATCAACGACCATTTCACCAACGCCGTACTTTCCGACCTCGCCTGAGCGGAAGAGAACGCCGAACCTGCGTACAATCTCCTCGTTTAAGCGCTCGTACGCGCTTTTCACGCTTTCACCGTCGTTCTTCCAGGCACTGTTGTCGAAGACAATCACATTGTCTGCTTCGTTTACGAGTGTGGATAAACTGCGGGCCGCGTTTAACGAGTACAGACGCCCCTCTTCAGGAGCGGGGATGATACCTAACGCATACACCGGCTCGCGGTAAATCTGCTTTAAGTGGCGGCAGAGCACCGGGGCTCCTCCGGAACCTGTTCCGCCTCCGAGACCTGCGCAGACGACAAACGCATCCACATCATGGGTGCCTCTCCTGTCAATCGCGCTGATAATCGTATCGATTTCGTCAGCTGCGACCTTGGCGCCTGTCACATTGTCTGTTCCGACGCCGTGACCCTTGACTCTCGTCTGACCGATTAAGAGGCGGTCTTCCATCGGGATGTTTTTGACACCCATCAGGTCGGTGCGGGCAGTGTTAATGATGATTCCGCGGAAACTGTTGGCACCTGTTCTCCGGTCCTGGGCCAGAAACATGTCCACCAGCTTTCCGCCTGCCTGTCCAAATCCTATAAAGAATACTCTCATAGTTTGTTTGACACCTTTTTATTCAGTAATATGTATGTACGTCATTAAATATATAGGTCTGCCATTAATGACTGCCTATAAGATAGGACAGCATATGTCAAAAACTTTCTTATCTATCAAAGAAAAATGTATATGTACAATGAAGATAGGAACCCTCGGAGCAGGACTTTGCGGTCTTGCCGCCGCACACACGCTAAACGGGGCTGCAGAGTGCACAATATTCGAAAAATACGACACTGCAGGAGGATGCATGGCCTCGAAAACCTACGGAAGCTACCGCCTCGAAACCCTCTACCACCACTGTTTTTCGGGGGATTCGGTGCTTTTCGCCTTATTAGAGGAGCTGGGCTTAAAAGACGACCTCTTATGGCTTAAAGGGTCTACCGGATACTATGCAAAAGGAAAACTCGAGCCCGTAACAACCCCTTCGGAGATTTTAAAGTGGAGCGCTCTTACCCTCCCGCAGAAGGCACGCCTCGCCCTCTTTGTCTTAAGCGCACGCAGTTTCGATGCGGACGCGCTTGATTCAATAACCGCCTCCTCCTATCTGAAGGAGAAAGTAGGTGACGGCGTCTATAAAGCGTTCTTTGCGCCGCTTCTTAGGAGCAAATTCGGGCCGAAAGCGGACTCGGTTTCTGCCGCATGGCTTATGAGCAGGGTTGCAATCCGTTCGGACCGCGGCACCGAAGGAGAGCGCTTAGGCTACCTCAAAGGCGGCTGGCACCGCTTAACTGATGCCTTCTGTGCCCTGCTGACGCAGAAGGGCTGCACCATAAAAACCGGGTGCCCGGTCACCTCTATTGCATACGAAGACGGAAAATGGCTCATCAACGGCGAGGCCTTTGACGCGGTCATCTCTACGATTCCGCCGCAGGAGCTCGGGAAAATCTGCAAAACCCCGCACGCGCTGCAGTGTCCGAAGGTCCCCTATCAGGGAGCGGCATGTCTTACGATGGGCTTAAAGAAAGACCCCGCAAAAGGCATCTACTGGACGAACATGGGTGAAGAATCCCCCTACGGTGCGGTCGTTGTCCACACCAACTTTGCCCCGTTTGAGTGGTACGGGGAACACGTTGCATACCTTACCTCCTACTTTACGGGGAGTGTCCCGGAAAACCTCAAGGAGCGGATGATAACCGACTTTACGCGCCGCTTCGGCCTCGAACGCTCCGACATCACCCATGCGGATTTATACATCGAGCAGCTCGCAGGACCGGTCTTTGAGACCGGATACAAAAAGCGCATCCCGCCCCTTACGCTCGGGCCCCGCTTCTACTCGGCAGGAATGTTTTCCGAGGAAAACTATCCCGAGCGCAGCATGGAAGGCTCTCTGAAGGCAGGAATCCGCGCCGCGGAGCAGCTCTTGTCCGACATAAGGGAGGAGACGAAAGGGGAAACAAAGGCGGAACCGAAGGAGGAGACGACAGAAGCATGAGCTCTGTTACCGCGGTAATTCCCGTCTACAACGACGTAAACGCCCTGAAACGTGCAATCCCCGAGTCGGTCGAAGCACTCACCGCCTTCGGACGGCCCTTTGAACTCATTATCGCTGAAGACGAGTCCACCGACGGAACGCGTGCCGTCGCGGAAGAGTGGGAGAAAAAAGACCCGCGTGTACGCCTCCTTCACTCGGACAAACGGCAGGGGCGCGGGACTGCGCTGAACCGGGCTCTTGCCGTCGCCAAAGGAGACATCTTCTGCTACTATGACGTAGACCTTGCAACCTCCCTGACGCACCTCCCGGAGCTCCTCTCCCGCATCGAAAACGGAGCGGACGTGGTAACGGGTTCCAGGCTTTTAAAGGACAGCTCCATTACCCGGAGCGCAAAGCGCGAGTGCACCAGCAGGGGCTTTAACTTCCTTGTACGTACCCTCCTGAAAAGCGACCTGTCGGATCACCAGTGCGGCTTTAAGGCGTACAAAACAGAGGTCCTGCGTGAGCTCGTAAAAGAGATTCAGGCGCCCCACTGGTTCTGGGACACCGAGTCGCTCGTCCTTGCGGAACGCAAAGGACTCCGGGTCGAAGAGTTCCCCGTACAGTGGACGGAAGGCGTCGGGACAACCGTTAAGGTAAAAGATGTCTTTTCGATGGGGAACGACATCATGCGGCTTCGTAAGAGACTGAAGAACAGGGAATAAAAGAGAGAGTAAAAAAGAGACAGAGAGTAAAGAGACAGAGGGAGAAGAAAAATGGTCATGTGGAAGAAGGTTTGTGCGATTGCGGTTCCGATTGTAATTGCAGTGGGAATCCTTGTGTTTATGCTTGCGAGTGTCTGGGGGGACATCAGCACCGCGATTCAGTCCGTAGTCCCCCTCTGGCCGCTCTTTCTCCTGGCAGCAGTCGTCCTCTGCATCATATGCTGGTTTGTCCGCGGCTTCAGATACAAAGAGATTCTGCGCCGCCTTGGAACCACGGTCAAAGTCCCGTTCGCCTCCGCCTGCATCTATGTCTCGCAGACCGCAAACATCGTGGTCCCCGCACGCCTCGGAGACTTTGTCAGGATGTTTATCCTAAAGCACGAGAAGGAGACCACCTACACCTCGGGCTTTACCTCCCTTGCCGCGGAGCGGGTCTATGATATACTGGTTGTAGCCCTTTTAGGTCTTATCTCCATCCTCTTTGTCTTAACCCGCATCCCCTCTGAGTATGCCTGGTTTACCTGGCTCATCTGCGGGGTGCTTGCAGCAGGTGCCCTTGGAATCGTCTTCCTCCTCCTCATCAGAAAAGCTCACGCGAAGAACAAAATCCTCGCAAAAGTCCTGGAGATTTTTGCACAGTTCCGGACGGTCTCCGCATCGCCTAAGACCTTCGTCCTTCTGACGCTCTCATCTGCCGCGGCATGGATGATTGATGTTCTTGTCTGCTGGATAACAGCCCTGATGTTCGGCTGCAGCGTGGAGTTTATGCTCGTTGTCCTCGCAGTTGTTATCGGAAACCTCGTAAAGGCGATTCCAATCACCCCCGGCGGAATCGGAACATACGAGCTTGCGGTAGCCGTGGTCCTTGGAATCGGCGGCGTTCCTGCGGCCTCTGCCACGCTCATTGCGGTCATTGACCATCTGATTAAAAATCTTGTCACCGTCGGAGGGGGCATCATCAGTCTTGCCGTCTTCGGCGACTGGTCGGTCTCTCTTATGAAGCGTCTCTTCAAAGAGGGAAAGAAGAGCATAAAGGAAGAGCAGGATGGCAGCTGAGCTTCAGGCCCTCACTGTTCTCCTGCTTCTCGTCATTGTCAAATTCTGTCAGCTTGCGGTCTACCCCTACCTCCGGCCTGCGCTTCCGAAAATCTACTACGGCCTTGCCTATCCGGTCTCGATTCTGCTGCTCACTCTTATCTCGTGGTATCTGGGACTTCTGCACCTTCCGGTCCAGCTTTCCTTAATCCCGTTCGCGGCCCTTCTCGCTTTTCCCTCTGGAAAAAACAGATTACTCTCTTCGAGATGCGGGAAAACGCGGTCTTTGATGTCATCTTTTTAGCGGGATTTGTGCTGCTTTTAGCGGTCAGATTTGCCTATCCGGGATTCGTTCTCTCGGGCGAAAAGTTCATAGACGCGGCGTTTCTGGGAAGCATCATGAATAACCCCTCGGTCATTCCGGCAGACCCGTGGTTGGGCGGCGCTCCTTTAACCGTCTACTACTATCTCGGGCACTGGATGTGCGGAATTCTGGGAATCCTTTCCTTCGGAAGCGCCGCTGTGGTCTTCAACCTGATGCTTCCATTGGTCTTCGGCCTTGCCGCAGTCTCCGCTTACTCAATAGGAGCCTGCCTCTTCGACCGGAGACTGGCATGGATCCCCACAATCGTCCTCCTTATCCCGAACATCGCCCTGTTTGTCCGGCTTGCTCTGGGAGATGGAATCACCACGGCGTTCTGGAACTCCACGCGGGTAATCGGGAGTATCCCCTCAGAGACCATCAACGAGTATCCGCTCTTCTCGTTTATCTTCGGCGACCCGCACGCACACGTGCCCGGCTGCTTTAACCAGCTTCTCTTCATCTGCCTTCTGACCGTTCTGCTCGTAAAATGGCGGGAGCTTCCGGTCTACGGAAAGTATCTCCTGGCGGTTCTCATGTCCCTTTCGCTCGGGACAATGCCTGCTATGAACGCCTGGGATGTGTTAATCTATGCCCCGCTCTATCTTGCGGCGGCAGGGGTTGCGGTTTTCCTGATGGTAAAAGACCGTGAGGGAATCTCCCGCCATGATATCCTGCCGCTTCTGCTTGTGCCGTTCCTTTCGATTCTTTCCTATGGGCCGTATCTTTTCCAGCTGCTTTCATCCGGCATATCCTCAATTGACGGTATCGGCATTGTTACCGCTCCTTCTGCACTGCCGCTGTTCCTCGGGGTGTGGGGAATCCTGCTGTTCATCGTTTTCCTGGACTGCATTAAGACCCTGAAAAAATACTGGTGGCTTGTCGTCATCCCGGTTGTTCTCTTCTTCTTCGGATACGGGGCAGCAGGAGTCTGTATCTTCCTCCTTCTCCTGCTTCTGCTCAAAAAAGATAAGCACGTGGATACGTTTTTTGCGGCGGCGGGCTGTATCCTGCTGATTCTGATGGAGATAATCTATCTCAATGACTATATGTGGGACCCGTACGAGCGGATGAACACCGTGTTTAAGGTCGGTTTTATCTGCTGGTTTATTCTGGGGTCGTCTGCATTTATGATGATAGGAAGATGGATAAGGGGCAGGTTTGCCGGGGTCTCGCGAAAGCGGTTTTTAGCAGTTGCGGGAATCGTCTATCTGGCAGTCATTGTTGTCCTTACCGGGTGCGCCCTCGGCTACTCGGAGGGAAACGGCGGGACGCTCGACGGGACGGCGTGGCTTTCCGCCTGCCACCCGTCGGATGCCTGGGGCATCTCCTGGCTCGAAGAAAACGCGGCGCACGGGGACGTGGTCGTGGAGGCCGCAGGGACCTCATATGAGTATTCTTCGCGTATCTCCTCCATGACCGTCCTTACGACGCCTCTCGGGTGGGAGGGGCATGAGAAGATATGGAGGCCGGATGATGCGGCAGTCGATGCGGTCGTTGCTGATTTGAAGGAGATGTATGAAAATCCGGCACGTACGACGCAGCTGATGGATACGTATAATGTGAAGTATCTCTTTGTCGGCGAGGTGGAGCGGGCTAAGTATGATGTGCAGCTGCCTGAGGAAGGTCTTGAGCGGGTGTTTTCTGTACCCGGGTGCAGGATTTATCAGCGGGTGCAGGGGTAGTCAGTCCGTTGCTGTAACTTTCAATCCGGGTGTTCTTTGCGGTTGTTGGACTGGTTATTGCGGCTTCTAAGCGCGAATGCGCGTTCAAGCACCCGCACCGTCAATTGCAACCATGGGGGGTAACAGCCGCATGGACCGGGCAGCGGAACGGGTAGAACAACCGCGAAGAACACCCGCGGGATACTGCTGAATAGTTACAGTAAAATCACGCCAAACAGCAAAGTGAAATCTCGCCAAATCACAAAGTAAAATTGCGCCAAACAGCAAAGTGTACGTTCCGGCGGCGGGTAAATATACCTCTTTCCGCCCGGGTTTCGGAGAAATACGGGCCGCACAGCCCTTTTCGTCTTTCCAGCCGAACAAACCATACCTTTAAACGTGTACAAATCCAATATATACAGCACTCCTTAACGGACATGTAAAAATGTCGTATCATTTTTCATAACCGCTGATGAGCTATGAGGGGGGCAAAACCCCTGAGTGAAGTGATTACTATGGGTAAGATTTACCAGATGTTTGAGGTTCCGGAGGATCTCCAGAACAAGGCTCTTGAAGCATTAGAGCTTGCACGCGACACAGGAAAGATTAAGAAAGGCGCAAACGAGGCAACCAAAGCCGTCGAGCGCGGAACTGCAGAGATTGTCTTAATCGGCGCAGATGTCTCCCCCGAAGAGATTGTCATGCACATCCCGGGACTTGCAGACGAGAAAGAGATTCCGTTTATCTTCATCTCCAAGCAGGCAGACCTTGGAGCAGCATGCGGACTTTCTGTCGGATGCACAGCAGTTGCAATCGTTAAATCCGGAAAGGGCAAAGAGATTGTTGACGCTCTCGCCGGCCAGATCAAGGCACTGAGAGGATAAGCCCATGGCAGACGACGCAACGCCAGCAGAAGTCATTGAGGTCATCGGACTTACCGGCATGCACGGCGAAGCAGCCCAGATTAAGTGCAGAGTCCTCGACGGCGTAAACAAGGGGCGTATCATCACCCGTAACACCTTCGGTCCTATCCGTGAGGGTGACATTCTGATGCTCCTTGAGACAGAACGTGAAGCAAAGAAACTTTCGAGACGGTGAGATAAATGGTTGATGTATACACCTGCAGCTACTGCGGAAAGCAGCTTGAGCCCGGAACAGGCAAGCTCTTTGTAAGAAAGGACGGTGCTGTCTTTTACTTCTGTTCCTCCAAATGCCAGAGCAACTATAACTTAGGCAGAATCCCGCGCCGTGTTGCATGGACTGCAGCAGGCAGAAAGGCACGCGGAAAGGAGTAAGACGATGGAGCAGACTTTCGTGATGGTTAAGCCGGACGGAGTCCAGAGAGGACTTATCGGCGAGATTCTTTCACGGTTTGAGAAGAAAGGATTCAAGATTGCAGCAGCAAAGTTCGGTTTCCTTTCCGACGAGGTTGTCGACCAGCACTACGCTGAGCATGTCAACAAGCCGTTCTACCCCGGTATGAAGGCATACATTATGAGCGGACCTGTTTTCCGCTTTGTTCTCGAAGGAGAGAATGTAATCGCCGAGGTCCGTAAGATGAACGGCGCCACCAGACCGGCAGAGGCAGCCCCGGGTACTATCCGCGGCGACTTTGCATTATCTGTCGGCAAAAATGTAATCCACGCAAGCGATGCACCTGAGAGTGCGGCACGCGAGATTGCGCTTCATTTCAGTAAGGATGAGCTCGTTTCTTACACTAAGATTGACGAGTGTCAGCTTTACGAATAAATTTTTTATTTTTTTGTTGGGTTTTTTGTTTTAATTCTGTTGGCGGTCCGGCCGTTGTTGTATCCGTCGATGCAGGTGGGAAAACGGAAAAATTTGCGGTAATTTGCGTATCTTTCGGACACCCACATCGACCAGTACAGCATCTTCAACGAGCACCCACGGCTATAGGGATGCGAAACGGAAATAAAACACAAAACAGAAACAAAACAGCCCTGAAAAGGGTGGGGATAAGGGTTTCCCGGCATCCCCGGAACCGGTCAGGATAAATGACAGCATCCATTCCGGCCATGATGATCAAAAATTAAATTTTATCATATATCTATATGCATTCTCAGGATAAATAGTTTACCCTCATTGCAAATCACGGTCGTCTCAGGCCGCAGAAAACGGCAGGAGCACTTTGAAATGATAGTAATGAGGAGGAGAATCCTCATCACAATCATTTTAGCCAAAGTACTGTGCCACGCCCGCCGCTGACTCTTAGCGCTGTCGTTTCTAAAAGTAACTGACAGGCGGATGATAATATTTAATTTTTGAATCATAATAATTCAGCACCCCATACGGAGTACCATATCTATCTATGAATGGCCTGCGGATAAAGCTGTCTCCTCGCCTCAAAACCCCGCAGAAACCGGCGAAAAAACGTGTGCCAAAATGTACATCTTTTTAGCACAATTTTATGCGGCAGGGTATCCGGGAGTTGTTTTTGTACAGAATGTGTGCCAAAAAGATGTACATTCCGGCACACATTTTTTCATCGGAAGAATGGGACTGAACAGGGATTTTCCGGACGCGCAGAGTCGGGTGGACAGGGAGTAAGAGCCGCACTGAATGGGCTCGCGGAACGGTAACAGGCATCGCCAGTCCTTCGGACGTGGCTCAAGCTGCTGTGCCTGCGGCACGAGAGCGCCCGCATGCACTTCGTGCCTGCTTTAGCTTCGAGACTCCGTCTCTCGCAGCCTGCACGCCTCTGGCGTTGCAGCATGTCCGAAAGGACTGGCGATGCTTGAGGGGGAGAACGCAGACCTCAGTTACAACCACGACGAGCAAACCCACACTAAAATCCATT
>JAGHSU010000075.1 GCA_018065685.1 Candidatus Methanocorpusculum equi
TGCAGGTCATGTTTGCCCTCTTAGTCATTGTATCTGCGGTAATAGTACTCGACCTGGTGTTTAACTCAGGCCTTGCTGCAGGAGAGGCACTGCGCGAAGGGGGGTTCATGGCGGGAAGTGCCGTCACCTCCGCCGGATTTCAGAATACTGATCTCTCCCTGTGGGGTTTTGCTCCGCTTCTCTTACTGGGAGTCTTCCTGTTTATCGGAGGTCCGCAGGGAAGTACCGCCGCAGGTCTTAAACTCGACCGGTTTATTATTGCCTTTGAAAGTTTCATATGGTGGATGAAGAAAACCATCGGCAGTTCCAAGGCGGTTGTCTCAATGAAACATGAAGGAAAAGCGTTAAAAGAAGAGGAGACAGCATCCCTGTTCGCCGAATCTCTCGTAATTATACTCTCTTTTGTGCTGTTATTAGTCATACTTCTGTTTATTCTGCTGCATGATTCCTACTTTGCATCAGATATACCTGCCACAATCTTTGATCTGATGAACTGTGTGGCAAACACCGGAGCATCAGCGGGAATGATAGGGTCTGGTATGCCCGAGTACGCAAAGATTCTTGTCATCTTTGTGATGTGGATAGCGCGTCTTGAAATCATTCCGGTGGTTATTCTCGTTGGGGGCATCTTCCGCAAAATTATCCGGAAATAAACCGTGAAAAATATGAAGAGGTTTTCATTTGACGGACCGTTTGACCTGCCCCTCACCGTCTCCTGCGGACAGGCATTCAGATGGAAAGAAGAAGAAGATGGATACTGGTCGGCACCTGTGAACGGTTCGGTCTGGGAAGTCAGGCAGAAAGAGGATACGCTCCTCTACGGCGGATGCAGTGAGGAGGAACTGATACACTATTTTGCACTTGACTTAGACCTTGATGAGATTCTCTCTTCAATCGACACTGACCCGCTGATTCACAAAGCAATTACTGCATGCAGGGGACTGCGTATCTGCAGACAGCCGCCGTTTGAGTGTCTCATCTCCTATATCTGTGCATCATGCTCAAACATTCCGATGATTGCAAAACGGATTGAACTGCTGTCAGAGACGTTCGGAAAACAGGCCGGGGGAAAACGGTTTGCCTTTCCGACAGCAGACGTACTCGCTGAACATGGCATGGATGAAATCCGCTGCTGCAAGACAGGGTATCGTGACAAATTCATTCATGAGGCATCAGTTTATGCCGCGAAAAATCCGCACTGGATTGAGCAGCTTTCCACGATACCCTACCCGGATGCCAGATCAGAACTGATGAAACTTTCAGGGATTGGTCCGAAGGTTGCAGACTGCGTGCTGCTGTTCGGATTTGCAAAATATGAGGCACTGCCGGTTGATGTATGGATTGAACGGATTTTCAGAACACAGTATTTTGACGGGAACAAAGGGAGAAAACTGCCGTACAATACAACTGCAGAGTTCGGGAGAAAACATTTCGGTGCGTTTGCAGGGTATGCTCAGGAGTATCTGTATGCAGAACGCGAAATTCTCTCAAAACGCGGAGAGTAGATGCTGCTGTTTAAAATTCTGCTGTTTAAAAATGGTTACTCGTGAATCAGCACAAGCATCATCTTAAAGCGGGTTACCGGGTGCACCGCATGGGGCACATTTGCGGGCATTATCAGAATATCTCCTTCACGGACGGTGTGTGAAACCCCGCCAATTGGAAGTTCCGCTTCCCCTTCAATACCAATTACCAGCGCATCAAATGGTGCGGAATGTTCAGAGAGACCTTCTCCTGCTTCAAAGGCGAATGCAGTGACTGTTCCTGCTTTTTTGTTAACAACCATACGGGATACCACGGAACCTTTCTGATAGTCAGTGAGGGACTTTATCTCTGTTACGTTTCCGATAAGTTCTGTCGGGTCTAAACTCATGCATATCCCTTTGTCAGCAGTGTTTATAATGTTTTGGATATACTGGACTCACTGTAGTATCCCGAAATTAGTTCAGTATTTATCTGATTCTGAATCGCATCCATCACACGCAGCCCAGAACCAGCTGTTCACGTAGTTCAGGATTCTTTCC
>JAGHSU010000046.1 GCA_018065685.1 Candidatus Methanocorpusculum equi
GTCCATAACCATATCATCTAACTTTATATTATTATAACGTAAATATGTTACCGTAACTGTAAAAGCGGTCTCCTGCCCGGGGTTGCATCATCACCCCCGCAGCGCAAATGACGGAAACCCCCAGGGGTTTTGAGAACAGCAGCTTAGGCGTTTACGCCGTTTTCGTCACATCCGGAGCATGACGGTGTCTTTGACGGGGCAGAAAAAGCCCGTCTGTGACATCCTGCTCCGAAGAATTGACGAAAAGCGCAGTTAAGTACATCATACGAATATCATTCAGGTAAAAACCATGAAAAAAGAAGACATCAAAAAGGTAGTACTTGCGTACTCCGGGGGACTTGACACCTCCATTATTATCCCGTGGCTGAAAGAAAACTACAATAACTGCGAAGTGATTGCAGTCTCAGGCGATGTGGGACAGGCAGATGAACTCGAAGGTCTCGAGGAGAAAGCAAAAAAGACCGGAGCATCCAAACTCTATGTTCTGGACTTAACAGATGACTATGTGGATAACTACATCATCCCGACCATGCAGGCAGGTGCCCGTTACGAAGGATACCTCCTTGGAACAAGCCACGCAAGACCGTGCATTGCAAAAGGCCTTGTTGAGATTGCCTTAAAGGAAAAGGCGGATGCTGTCTGCCACGGATGTACCGGCAAAGGAAATGACCAGGTCCGTTTCGAGCTTGCCATCAAACACTTCGCACCGAACATGCACATCATTGCCCCGTGGCGCGAGTGGACAATCAAATCCCGTGACGAGGAGATTGACTATGCGGAAGCACACAACGTCCCGTTACGCATCAGCCGTGAGACAAACTACAGCAAAGACAAAAACCTCTGGCATTTATCCCATGAGGGACTGGAACTCGAAGACCCCGGATGCGAGCCGCTCTACGAGAAGAAGGGATTCCTTGAGATGGGAGTATCCCCTGCGGCAGCTCCGGACACTCCTACCTATGTGGAACTTGAGTTTAAAAAGGGACGCCCAATCTCCTTAAACGGCAAAAAGATGAGTGCGAAAAACATCATCCTCGGGCTGAACAAAATCGGCGGCGCAAACGGTATCGGACTGCTTGACCTTGTTGAGAACAGACTGGTCGGCATGAAAAGCCGCGGCGTCTATGAGACACCCGGAGGAGCAATTCTCTACCGTGCACACGAGGTCTTGGAGACGATTACGCTCGACAAGATGACCGCCCACGAAAAAGAAAAGCTTGCAATCACCTTCGGCGAACTGGTCTACAACGGTCAGTGGTTCACCCCGCTTCGCGAAGCCTTATCCGCGTTCGTTGATAAAACGCAGGAAAAGGTCTCTGGACGCGTGCGTCTCAGGCTGTACAAGGGCAACATCATCAATGCGGGTGTCTGGAGCCCCAACTCGCTCTACAGCGAAGAGATAGCAACATTCGGAGAAAGCGACTACGACCAGAAGGATGCGGAAGGATTCATTAACCTCTACGGTCTCCCCCTCAAAGTTCAGGCACTGGTCGATGCCAAGAAACTTAAGTAAAATTCATGACTAAAATATTCATAGACGGAAGTTCGGGGACAACCGGTCTTCGGCTGCGCGAGCGGCTTGCAGGACGCGACGATATCGAGTTAATCACTCTTCCCGATTCCCTGAGAAAAGATACCGGTGCACGTAAATCCGCATTAAACGAAGCTGACATCGTCTTCTTATGTCTTCCTGACGATGCAGCACGTGAAGCGGTTTCCATGATTGAAAACCCGGATACGGCAGTGATAGATACCTCGACTGCACACCGGACAAATGACCTCTGGACCTACGGGTTCCCTGAAATCACCGGTGCTGAAAAGATCAGGGCATCGAAGCGTATCGCAAACCCGGGATGCCATGCAAGCGGCTTTATCGCCCTTGTAGCTCCTTTAATCAGGGAAGGTCTTCTAAAGGAAGATGTGAAGCTCTCGGCATTCTCTCTTACGGGATACACGGGAGGCGGCAAAAAGATGATTGCAGAGTACGAAAATAAGCCCTCTGCTCTTTTCGATGCTCCGCGTCAGTATGCCTTAGGGCAGACGCACAAACACATCCCCGAGATGCAGAAGATATGCGGTCTTTCACGTTCCCCCTGTTTCTGTCCGGTTGTTGCGGACTTCCCCTGCGGAATGGAGGTCACCATCCCGCTGTTTGCAGATGAAGTAAAAGGGACCGTAAAAGAGATTGCTGATGTCTACCGTGGCTTCTACACCGGGCGCCTTGTTTCCTTCAATGATGCGGATGAACAGGGCTTCCTTTCAGCCGGAGCATACAGCGGGTTTGACAATATGGGAATATCCGTCTATGGAAACGAGGAACGGCTCATCTTAGTATCCCGCTTTGACAACCTTGGAAAAGGTGCAAGCGGGGCAGCCATACAGAATATGAATATTCTTCTGGGAGATGCTGAAACCAAAGGATTAACGTTAAAGAAGAAATTATGAAACAAATTGAAGGAGGCGTCTGCGCCGCAAAAGGGTTTACGGCAAACGGAGTGCACTGCGGAATCCGGAAGAACCGAACCAAGCGGGACCTGGCCCTTATCTGCAGCAGTGTCCCGGGCTCTGCCGCTGCGGTCTACACCAAAAATCTGGTAAAGGGTGCTCCGCTCATCGTAACCGGGCAGAACATTGCAGACGGGACTGCGCAGGCTGTTATCTGCAACAGCGGAAATGCAAACACCTGCAACGCAAACGGAATTGAGATTGCGAATGCCATGTGCGAGGCACTTGCAGAGGAACTGAAGATAAAAGCATCCGATGTGATTGTGGCATCCACCGGTGTTATCGGGCAGCCGCTTGATATCACCCCGATAAAATCAGGCATCCCGGCTCTTGCTGCGGGACTTTCTGCTGACGGGAACTCTTTTGCAGCGGAAGCTATCATGACCACAGATACCAGAAGAAAGGAGGCAGCAGTCGAGTTTACCGCAGGCGGCAAAACCTGCCGCATCGGCGGAATTGCCAAAGGAAGCGGGATGATTCACCCGAACATGGCAACCATGCTGGTCTTTATCACAACAGACTGTGCAGTATCTCCTGTGATGCTGAAGCGGGCACTTTCAGAGGATGTGGAGGATACCTTCAACATGGTAAGTGTGGACGGCGACACCTCGACAAACGATATGGTGACGGTAATCGCCAACGGGCTTGCAGGAAATGCGGAAATAACAGCGGAAGGAGCAGACTTTACCGCATTTAAAGAGGCACTGAACGCGGTAACCTCGGCGCTCTGCCGGCATGATTGCCGCTGACGGCGAGGGGGCATCAAAGCTTCTTGAGTGTACCGTTTCAGGTGCAAAGGATGTCCCGACCGCAAAGATTGTTGCCAAATCGGTCATCTGCTCGAGTCTTTTAAAGGCTGCAATGTTCGGGGCTGATGCAAACTGGGGCCGTGTCCTTTGTGCAATCGGCTATTCGGGAGCGGATGTGGACATCGAAAAGATTGATGTGGCCTTCAGCTCGGCAAAAGGCACGGTTTCGGTCTGCAAACAGGGAAGCGGCATCGACTTTTCCGAGGAGAAAGCCAAGGAAATCCTTCTTGAAAAGGAGATTGGAATTGAGATTCAGTTAAACGCCGGGACCGCAAAAGCCGTTGCATGGGGATGCGATCTCACTTATGATTATGTAAAGATAAACGGAGACTACCGCTCATGACGGAAGACAGTATGCCTGAAATCTGCTCCAACATGCAGCGGGCAGAGATTCTGGCACAGGCTCTTCCCTACATCAAACGCTACAACGGACGCGTTGTCGTTATCAAATACGGCGGCAACGCCATGGTCAGTGAGAAGTTAAAGGAACTCGTTATGGTTGATGCGGTCCTTCTCTGGCTCATCGGCGTCAAGGTGGTTCTTGTCCACGGCGGAGGGCCGGAACTTTCCGACATGATGGAAAAGCTCGGCAAAAAGCCGGAGTTTGTCAACGGTCTCAGGGTAACTGATAAAGAGACAGTGGACATCGCCCAGATGGTCCTTGCAGGAAAGATTAACAAGTCCCTCGTAAACTTCCTCGGGCAGATTGGCGGAAAAGCTATGGGTATCTCTGGCGTTGACGGAAAACTCATTGAGGCGAAAATAAAGGATGTAAAGCTCGGCTATGTCGGAGAGATTACCAGAATTAACATTGATCCGGTAAATGACCTGCTGGAGAATGGTTACATCCCGGTCATCTCAACCATCGGCTGTGACGGTGACGGAAACGTCTATAACATCAACGGAGATACGGCTGCAGCGCATATAGCAGGAGCCCTTCAGGCAAAACGTCTCATCATGCTTACCGATATCGAAGGGATTCTGCGGGATAAAAATGACCCGTCAACCCTTATCCCGGAGTTAACCGTGGAGGAGGCAAAAACCCTCTTTGCGGACGGGACAATCGCCGGAGGAATGGTTCCGAAAGTTGAGTGCTGTATCAATGCGATTTCGTGGAGTGTCCGGAAAGTCGTTATCCTCGATGGGCGTGTTCCGCATTCCATTCTCCTTGAACTGCTGACCGACGAGGGTCTTGGAACACTGGTAAAAGGGGATAAAAAGAAGACCGCAAAACAGGAAGAAACAAAACAGGAGGTAAATTTATGAGCGACTTAACAGAAAAGGATGCACAATATGTTGCAAACACGTACAGCCGGGCACCAATTGAGGTCGCATACGGAAAAGGTTCCATCATCACCGACCGGTACGGAAAAGAGTGCATCGATTTAGGCTCGGGAATCGCGGTAAATTCATTTGGAATCGCCGATGAGGAATGGATTTCCGCGGTAACTGCCCAGCTTCAGAAGGTCCAGCATGCGTCGAATCTGTATTATACAGAACCCTGTGTTCTTCTGGCAGAAGCCCTCTGCAAACGCACCGGAATGAAGAAGGTCTTCTTCGGAAACTCTGGAGCGGAAGCAAACGAGTGTGCCATCAAGACAGCACGGAAATATGCCGCAGAGCACAAGGATGCGTCGTATTACACCATAATCACCCTGAAAAACAGTTTCCACTGGCGGACCATCACAACCCTTGCGGCAACAGGGCAGGACGTGTTCCACCAGAGCTTTACCCCGCTTACCGAAGGATTCGTCTATGCGGATGCAAATGACCTTGAAGGCGTCAGAAAACTGGTATCTGAAAATAAAGTCGCAGGCATTATGATGGAGTGTGTGCAGGGCGAAGGAGGGGTTCATGTTATGGACGAGTCCTTTGTAAAAGGCATCGCAGAAATCTGCCGCACTGAGGATATCATCTTTATTGTGGATGAGGTGCAGACCGGAAACGGCCGGTGCGGAGAGCTTTATGCCTATATGACCTACGGGGTAACCCCTGATATCGTAACAACCGCGAAAGGTCTTGGCGGAAGACTCCCGATAGGGGCCTGCATGTTCGGCGAAAAAACCGAGTCCGTTCTCCGCGCAGGAGACCACGGCTCAACCTTCGGAGGAAATCCGGCGGCAGCGGCAGGTGCTCTCAACATCATATCCCGTATCGATGATGCCCTGCTTTCCGAAGTAAAAGCGAAGGGGGAGTACATTGTAAGAGAACTCAGCGGCGCGAAAGGTGTTGCAGAGGTGACTGGAAAAGGTCTGATTCTTGGTGTCAAACCGGTCCGTCCCTTAAACGATGTGATAAACGACTGCTTTGCAGCAGGACTTATCTGTCTTACCGCAAAGGACAAGGTGCGGCTTTTACCTGCCCTGAATATTCCCTTTGACACGCTTAAAAAAGCAGTCTCCATCCTCAAAGAGGTTCTTGGGCGGGACCTTCCATGAATCTGAAAGGACGCAGTTTTCTGCGGATTCTGGACTTCACGCCGGAGGAGCTCACCTATCTCCTCGATTTTTCGGCGGAACTCAAAGCTGAAAAGAAGGCAGGAAAGTATGAGGTGCAGCAGAAACGCTGTGCCGGAAAAAATGTTGCCTTAATCTTTGAAAAGACCAGCACCAGAACCCGCTGCAGCTTTGAGGCGGCAGCAGCAGACCTCGGAATGCATGCGGTCTATCTTGACCCGTCATGGTCGCAGATTGGGAAAAAGGAGAGTATCGCGGATACAGCGCGGGTTCTCGGACGTATGTTTGACGGGATTGAGTACCGAGGCTTTGCACAGAAAACCGTCGAGGAGCTTTCAGCGTATGCGGGCGTTCCCGTCTGGAACGGCCTTACCGATGAGTCGCACCCCACACAGATTTTAGCGGATTTTCTTACCATCCGCGAGCATTTCGGACGGCTGAAAGGCATTCATCTGTGTTATATGGGAGATGCCAGATTTAATATGGCAAACTCGCTTATGACAGGATGTGCCTTAATGGGGATGAAGTTTACCTCCTGCGCTCCGGAAAAATATTTCCCGAACAAGGAACTCATTGTTCAGTGTCAGAAAATTGCTGAAAAGACAGGAGCGGTCCTTGAGTTTTCGAGTGACCTTAATGCAGTCCGCGGGGCTGATGTTATCTACACCGATGTCTGGGTCTCGATGGGAGAGCCGGAAGCCGTCTGGGAAGAGAGAATCCGTGACCTTCTGCCCTATCAGGTAAATGCTGATGTCATGAAGCGGGCAGGACTGCAGTGCAGATTTATGCACTGTCTTCCCGCATACCATAACACCGAAACCGGTGTGGGAAAAGACATCTATGCAAAGTTCGGCCTTGAGGCGCTTGAGGTCACCGACGAGGTGTTTGAAAGCAGTCAGGCAATCGTCTTTGATGAGGCGGAAAACCGGCTGCACACGATAAAAGCTGTGATGGCGGCAACGCTGTAAGGGAAGACTATACCGGAAATCCCTGAATACAAAGAGTGTTAAATACAAAGAGTGTTAAATACAAAAGAGTGCAGAATAGTTTCCCTGAAAAAAAGAATCCGCAGAGGATTCACACCCCTCTGCAGCTGTTTTTAGTATCTCCGGCCGGTCAGGACCAGCCAACCCGGATTCGTTTACTCTTTTCTCCGTAAGAGGAGTGCTGCTCCAAGCACGCCGCAAAGCACAGCTGCCGCACCGAATCCGGGGGTTTTTGCGAGGGGAGGTTCCTGTGCCGCTCCGAAAATCTCCGGATGCAGCATCTTTGCAAGCGTATCGAGGGCTTCGACAACTCTTGGTCCGCCGCGGTTAAAAATATCCGGATTTATCGAGTGGACCTTATTGTTTTTAACCGCGGAAAGCGATGCAAGTCGCGGCTCATTTTTAATTGCTTCTGCAAGGGAGATATTATAGAATGAGCCGGAATCATCCCCTGCATCTGTTATGATAATATCGGGGTCTGTTACCAGAAGTCGTTCGAGTGTTACCGCTCCCCACTCGTCAACATCGGAGAAGGCGTTCTTCCCGCCTGCAATGGTGATTAATTCATCCTGGAAGGTATTTTTACCGGATACATAGTAGGGATTGGTCTGCATAATGTGCATAACGGTCGGGACGTTTCCCGATGCTTTTGCATTTGCGGCTTTTGCAGAGATTTCGTCAATGGATGCTTTTATCTCTTTGTTGAGTTTTGCTGCATTTTCTTTGCATCCGACAGCGGTTCCTATTAGGTCAACTGCTGTGCAGATGCCATCCACCGAGCGGATGTCAGCTGCAATTACCGTGCATCCATGCCGTTTTAAGTAATCAATTGTTTCTCTTCCGTTGTTGTTCGGGTTTGCAAATATGACTGTCTTTTCGTCACACAATGTTATGACACGTTCATTACTGATGGTTGAAAAGCCGCCGATTTTTTCCACATGTTTTGCCGCCTCCGGATAGTTACAGTAGTCGGTGTTTCCGACAACACGGTCTCCAGCGCCCACTGCATAGATAATCTCCGTGCAGGCAGGGACAAGGGAGATGATCCTCTCCGGCTGTTCGCTGATGGTTATCTGATTTCCGTCTGTATCGGTTACGGTAACCGGCATCCATTCCGCTGCAGCTGCTGCTCCGATGAGAAGACCTGCCGTGAGAATGGCAATTAAGATAGGGATAACTGTCCGATTCATTGGTTGTTAATATAATTTGCAGTATAGCTATATTAATTGTATAATCCCGTGTGCCGGGGCTTTTTGTCCACAGGATGAGTCTGGTCACCCGCTTTTTTTATATCTCCTGCCCGCCAACATTATTATACTAAATGCCGTCGCGCTGTTCCGTCTGCAAAGGGCGCGGGATGTGCGGGCTTCCAAGATGCCCCATCTCCTCCCGGTTTCACGCCCTTCACAACACAAAGCCTGTCTCAGACTATATGGGTGCTTCCCCTTCGGTTTTTGTCGGAAGCTATGGCTATCCGAAGGTTGTCGGAGGCCCCCTTATGATAAATGATTCGGACAACCCCCTCGACTGGATTCAGCGCGGGCTTTCCATCGACGACATTGTATCAATCCGTTCCCGGACAATCCGCGGCGGAAAAGAGATGGATATCAAAGCCCCTGTTATCGACAAGGTTCAGGAGATTGCGTTATCCTCAAAGCCGCTCGATGTCGAGGTTGCCTTTACCAAACCGATTCAGTTTGACTTATCCTTCGACGGGGATGTAACGCCCGTGGGGCTTTCCGGCGAGATGAAAAAACTCGATGTCATCGATAACGCTTCGGTCTCGCTGGTGGTTGATGCCTGTACCTCGGATACGGACCTTAAGTCAACCGAGGCGGCGCGGATTCTTTTTGAGAACGGGACCGATGTGTATAAAATAACCAATCTGCTCTCGGCAGGGCTTCTGGGCCTTGGGAAGAACCGGCGGGCGGTTCCGACACGCTGGGCAATCACAGCAACGGATGATATGATCTGTACTGCGTACAAAAAAGAGATTGTGCACTATCCGGCTCTGTCGGAGTTTGAGGTGTACTGTTCGGAGCTTCACGGAAACCGGCTGTGCTTTATCCTGATTCCTGCAAACGACTGGAGGTTTGAGATGCTTGAGCGGTGGCAGAAGCATTCACTCTGGGCTGAGGAGGAGGATTCCATTATTGTTGACCGCGAGGCGGGGATGACCAAGCGGGAGTACTCGCCGATTGCAGGCGGCTATTATGCGGCGCGGCTTGCAGTACTTGAGCATCTGAAAAGGGCCGGGCGGTGTGCGCGGGTTATCTGTATCCGTGATATTTCAGGTGAGTACTGGGCGCCTCTTGGCGTGTGGGTGGTGCGGGAGGCCGCACATAAGTCGCTTTCTTCTGCACCGGTGAAGGTGTCAACCTTGTCTGATGCGGTGAATGCTGCGGCGTTTAAGATTGGAAGCCGGTTCTGGGTGCCGCAGATTGAGATGATCCGCGATATGAAGGCGCAGAAGAGTATTTTTGATTTCCGGTGAGCTGATTTCCGGTGAGCTGATTTCGGGCAGGGGGTGAGTTGTGCGGCGGGTTTTTTCCGCACCCGCCTCTCACCTGCACCGTTCATCCTGAACCGCGGGACAGAAGTTGCAGAGCGCCTGCGGCAGGTCATTTTCCTTATCCCTTATCGGGCAGAGGATAACACCATCCTCTTCTAAAACCTTCCATCCGCCGGGGAACGGTGTTCCTACCGGGTGCCCCGGTTTTCCTGCCAGAAGCATTACATATCCGTAGACGAGACGATAAAAGAACTTACCTGCAGGCCCTGCAGTACAGGGCCTTGGAAGTTCGTCTGTTGTGTCTGCAGTATCCTCCAAGAGGTGCTCTGCCGCTGAGCACCAGTAGCTTTTCCAGAGTTCCTCATCGGTTATGTCAAAGCGGGTTCCTGCCCGTACTGCAGCGATACACTCATGGTATTTGTCAAGCAGGTCCGAGGCGTAGGGGCGGTATCTGCTCCGGTACGGTTCAGGGAGTTTTTCCACCTCATATCTGATGTTTGCGCCAATCAGCTGGAGGTCGCTTATCGTGAACCGCTGAAGAGCATGCAGGATGCTGTCTGCTGCCGCTGTGCCGTCTGCTGCATCTGTCAGACCCCGGGATATGTCTTTTGCGAAGGCGAGGAGCTCTTCATCAGAATAGTCGAAAAGGTTCACGGTTGTCTCTTATTATATTTGTCACCGGTTGTTATAAGTACCGGTGTTTTACTAAGTTTTACTAAAAAGTTCGTTAGGGAAGAGATATATATCATCTGCACGAAATACTACACACATCTTTATGGACATTCTCTATGCGGTACTTATCGTCATCGGTCTCTGTGTATTCGAGACAATAGCAAGCATAGACAATGCTATAATTAATGCTGACATCCTCTCCACCATGAAAGAGTGGGCGCGCAAGTGGTTCCTTGTCTGGGGACTGCTTATCGCGGTCTTCGTCGTGCGCGGACTTCTTCCGTGGATAATCATCTGGGTCTCCGCCCCGTCGCTTGGCCCGATCGGAGCTCTCACTGCAACATTTTCCGGAGACGGCGCCGCAGCGGCCGCGATTGAAGCAAGCGCCCCCTATCTGCTCTTAGGAGGCGGTGTGTTCCTGGCGCTCCTCTTCCTCCACTGGCTCATGGCCGAAGAGAAAAACTGCATCGTCCCCGGAGAGCGCATCATTCAGAACGCAGAACCCTGGTTTACTGCAGCAGCCGCAGTGTTCCTTCTGGCCCTCATCCTCATCTCCCTGCCGTACAACCCTGCGCTTGCAGCAGCGGCCGCAGTCGGGTTTGCCGTATTCTTCATCATGATGGGTATCCGCCACTTCGCGGATAAAAAATCACTCGAACTGGAAAAGGCCGGAAACAACCAGGATGAAAAGCTTGCGAAGCACTCGGATGTCAGCAAACTCGTCCTGCTGGAAGTAATCGACGCCTCCTTCTCAGTCGACGGCGTGGTAGGAGCCTTTGCCTTTACCATGTCCGTCCCGCTGATTTTAATCGGAAACGGTCTGGGAGCTCTTGTTGTACGTCAGCTGACGATTAAAAACATCGACAACATCAAAAAATTTGCATACCTGAAAAACGGTGCCATGTACTCTATTCTCTGTCTCGCTGTTCTGATGTGTGCCGAGGCATTCGGGCTTGAACTTCCGGTGTGGGTTGCCCCGGCGGCGACCATCCTAATCGTAGGTATTTTCCTGTTATTATCCATTATCAGAATAAAAAAGGGCAAATTCGGGGTCTGTAAAATTTAAAAACCCCGTTGATTCCCTTTTTCCGGAAAAAACGGAGTATTTTCCAAAGGGCAGGATATCTGCCGGAAAACACAGTGAACAATAACCTTATCAACTATCCGCACAAATAATATACGTACATACGAGTATACGAGGAGTTTTATCTGTATGAACCGCTGGATATTAGAGTACCTGTGCTGTCCTGTATGCAAAGGAGACCTCTCCCTGACGGAGACGGAGGGTACGGAAACGGAGATATCCCGGGGAACGCTCACGTGTACACGGTGCGGAAAGAGTTACCCGGTTGAAAACGGGATTGCCGATCTCCTTCCCGAAAAAGAAAGGTGAATATAGTCATTATGTCGTTACTGGAAATTCAGATGAATCGTCTCGGGATTAATTCGATTGAAATATCCCACAAAGATATTGAGGTGAGTGTCGGAACTCCGCTTCATGTCAAGATTACCAATTATGGTGCACCAACCCATGTTACGCTGAAGACTGACGGGGGTGCATACACCCCGTTTACCTATGAAAACATCTATCTCGAGGCTGAATCCGAAATAAGCATACCAATCCTCTCAAACGCCGGCGAAGGATCGTTTGTCCTGAATGTTATCTCCGGATACGGTATGCGCAAAGCCGAGGTTATCGTAAATGTCATAAAACCGCAGCCGGAGCCGGAAATTCCGCTGGAAGAGGCAGTCTTCAGAGAAGAGGTGAGACCACAGCGGGCTCCCTCATCACATAAAGCCGGAAAAATTATCGGCTGCATTGTCCTGCCGGTAATTGCCCTCGTATGGCTTATTGTCTGGTTCTTCCTCCTCGGCCCCTTATATCCCGCATTTCCGGGTGTCGCTGCAGCCGGAATTGTATTTGTACTGATGCTTGCCGGAATTCTCATTACATGGCTTTCGGCACGCTGACACTTTTTTTGGTCTTCTTCTCGACAGAATAATCGGAGACCCCGCCGGCAGATTTCATCCGGTAGCTCTTCTTGGAAATCTTATCGGATGCTGGGGTAAGACAGACAGGTATCCGGAAAAATATGAACGGGCAGCAGGCATCTGCGGATGGCTTGTAACCGTTGCCGTCTGTCTTCTTCCCTGTGTTCTCATCTGCCTCTTTGCACCCGTCTGGGTAACTGTCATTTTTTCCATAGTGGCCCTTTCATTCTGTATCGGCTGGCGTTCTCTGGAAGAACATGTAAAAAATGTTGAGTCAGCCCTTGGCAGAGGAGATGAAGAGGGAAGGCGTGCTGTTTCAATGATGATAAGCCGGGATACAAAAACCCTCACCGCAGAACAGATCAGATCCGGCGCATACGAGTCTGCCGCGGAAAACCTGACGGACAGCATCATTGCCCCTGTCTTCTGGTTTGTGGTGTTTGAACTCCTCTTCGGTGCGGGTATCTGCGGCGCAGTACTCTTCCGGGCAGCAAATACCATGGATGCAATGCTCGGCTACCGGGATGAAAGAATACACATCGGCTGGTTTTCGGCACGGATGGATGACATACTGGCCTATCTTCCGGCACGGGTTACGGGAATTCTTCTCATCATCATCTATGCCGTCTGCGGAAAAGGAAAGAAGGCATTTTCCGTCTTCCTTCGCGACAGGAAAAAACGTCCCGGATTCAACGGCGGCATCCCCATGAGCCTTATTGCGGGCGGCTGCGGCATTCAGTTTGAAAAACCGGGTGTTTACAAAATCGGGAATCCGATGCGGACGCTCAAAGAAGGCGGGCCTGCAGTTATCAGCAGTGTACGTGCTGCCTCTTTATTTGCAGCAGTCATCGGCATGGTGCTTCTGTTTTTCCTCCGCACCCATATCCCTCTGTTTTTCTGAGGGGGCAGTATACATTTATACAAAAATACAAAACAAACCGTTTTTAATATTATAAGACCAATTAAATAAGAGTTAGTGTATCATTCATGTTTGCAAAACGTATTTTTGAGACAGAGTTCAGTACAGCCCTGAAGGAGGAACTCGAGTCCCGCGGGATGAGTGTACGGCAGCTCTCGGCACTTACCGGGATTCCGCCAACCACCCTGTACAAGGTCCTCTCCGGAGAACGCGATCCGCGTTTTTCAACGGTAAAACGGATATCAGGTGTTTTTACCCCAAATTACGGCAAGTTCATAGCCGTAATCGCCGTAAAGTTCCTGCTGGATGATGTGGAGGGAACGCGGATTACCTGTAACGGCTCGGAGTACCGGATTAAAGGGTATGCCGCGGGCTCCTATGAGGAGTGTCTTGTAGCAGCGGTTCAGGCCAGAAATGACGGTGCATCAGGAATAATCTGTGCCCCTATCTTATCCTCCCTCGTCGAAAAACTGGTTGACATTCCGGTAGCTATCATGAAGCCGGAATCGCTTACCATAAACTCCGCAGCCGAATCGCTTGCAAAGCGTCTGTGATGTGTCTGAAGGCCTGGGGCCATGTTTAACTCAATTTTTCCACATAATATCGAACAATTTCCGGAAAATTATGTGTGATAATCTGACGTAAAACAAGGATTCGTCCGTCAGGTTCAAAAAGATACATTTTTCGTATTGTACGTCAACAATTTGTAAAGATAAGTATGAGCAGATACTGGTTAATCCGCTGTCCCAACTGTCATGAGTTCACGTATACCGACAGGTATGGAAAGTGGAAGCTCTGCCCGACCTGCGGAGAGATTATTTCTCTCTCTTCGGTTCCTGTCTATCTGGAAGTGGATGATTACTCCGAGGCGGAAGGACTGGTCGAGGCGGTAGAATCCTATCTTAAGCATACCGGCCGCGCGGATTTATCACCGGAAGAGGTTGTTCTCGTCAGAAAAAAGTATATGGAATGGCTGGGGAAATAAAAAAAATCTGTTTATTCTCTTCTTCTCTTTTTCCGTATTTACCAGAGTCTGCCGCATTTCGGGCAGAGAATCGCAGGCCTTCTGCCGCATCTCGGGCATATCAGACGTCCGTGTGAATCCTGGGTCAGTTCAGATCCGCAGTGCCGGCAGTAAATATCATTGGTATATCCGCAATAGTGCTGAACAGGCATAGTTAATTATATTATGCTCTTTCAGAGAAGATAGGTTTTTTCCTTTGGCAGGGCCTTTTGTCCTGTAAAATCCGGCAGAAACCAAAGACATATCGTATCAGACCGCATCATTATCGGGATACATCACACCCGGGTACATCATAGCAGGATACCTTATACCTGCCCGATTCGTTTCTTCAGCGCCGCTATCCGGTCGCGCAGCTCAATTGCGAGTTCGAAGTCAAGAGAGGCCGCGGCCTCTTTCATCTTCGCCTCAAGACCGATTATCATATTCGGAATCTCTGCTGCCGGGATATGCTTTGTATCCTTAATCTTTATGTCAATCTCCTTTTCCGGAATCGGTTTTATGATGGTTGCGGGTACGATGTTGTGCTCCTTGTTATATGCAAGCTGCAGCGTCCTGCGGCGGGATGTCTCGGATAAGGCCTCCTTCATGGAGTCGGTCATCGAGTCCGCATACAAAACCACATGCGAGTCCGCATTCCGCGCCGCCCGTCCGATAATCTGAATCAGGCTTCTGGTGTTTCTGAGAAACCCTTCCTTATCTGCATCCAGAATCCCGATAAACCCGACCTCCGGGATATCAAGCCCTTCACGCAGCAGATTAATTCCCACGATCACATCAAACATACCAAGGCGGAACTGCCGGATAAGCTCGGTACGCTCCAGTGTTTTAATATCGGAGTGCAGGTACCGTGTCCTGATGCCGTTTGAGGAGAGATATTCGGAAAGTTCCTCCGCGAGTTTTTTGGTAAGGGTTGTTACAATAGCCCGGTAGCCTTTTTCCATCGTCTGCCTGATTTCTCTCATCAGATCTTCTGTCTGACCGGTAATGGGGCGTACAAAGACCTCGGGGTCTGCAAGACCTGTCGGGCGGATAATCTGCTCGATTACGCCTCCCGAGTGTTCCAGCTCCCAGTCCCCGGGCGTTGCGGAGACAAAAATTGTCTGATGCATGTATTTTTCAAACTCGGAAAACATCAGCGGGCGGTTGTCAAAGGCACTGGGAAGCCGGAAGCCGTACTCAACAAGCGACTGCTTTCTCGCATGATCTCCGTTATACATCCCCCTTACCTGCGGAAGAGACTGGTGGCTTTCATCGATTACCAGCAGAAAGTCATCCGGGAAATAATCCAGAAGACAGTACGGCTGCTCTCCTGTCTTTCGTTTATCAAAATGGCGCGAGTAGTTTTCGATTCCTTTACAGGAGCCGGTCTCCTCCATCATCTCGATGTCAAACTCGGTACGCTGTTTCAGGCGGTGTGCGCTTAAGTCATCCAGTTTTCCGGAGGCCAGGGTCTCCTCAAGTTCTTTCCGGATGGAAGATATTGCCTCGTTCTGCTCCTCTTTTGAGCTGACAAAATGCCGTGCCGGATAGACGAAGAAATAATCCGGCTTATCCAGTACTTTTCCGGAGGATTTCTCGATGACGGAGATTCTGTCGATTTCATCTCCGAAGAGCTCTATCCGGATGATGTTGTTGTAATATCCGGGGATAAAATCGATGGTGTCTCCTTTGATGCGGAAACGTCCGGGCATCAGTTCCATGTCGTTTCGCTCGAACTGAATGGATATGAGCTGTTCGGCAATTTTACGCCTCGATATCTCATCGCCGCGCCGCAGCTCAAAGCCGAGCCGCTCAAAGTTATCCGGGTTTCCGATACTGTAGATACAGGATACCGAGGCCACGACAATCGTGTCGCGGCGGGTTAAAAGAGATGCGGTAGCCGAAAGGCGCATCATCTCAATTCTCGGATTGATTGATGCATCCTTTTCGATATACATATCCTTTGCCGGAAGATAACTTTCCGGCTGGTAATAATCATAATAGGAGATGAAATACTCCACCCGGTTTTCCGGGAAGAACTCCTTAAACTCGTTATAGAGCTGGCCTGCCAGCGTTTTATTATGTGCCAGAACAAGTACCGGATGCTGAACGTTCTGTATGACGTTTGCTATAGTAAACGTCTTTCCCGAGCCGGTTACCCCGAGAAGCGTCTGAAACTTTTTTCCGTCCTGAATGCCGCGGGTAAGGGCTTTAATGGCCTCCGGCTGTGAACCTTTCGGTTCATAACCGGAATGAAGTCTGAACGAATCGCCGCCCATCAGAAGTCGTCAAAGTCTTCTGTATCTTCTTTAACCGGAAGTGTTCCGACATCATATACCTTTGTAACATATCTGCAGCAGAAGATGAGAACCGGGATGAGAAGAAAGATATATGCCCTGACAACTATGATGCTTGCCGGAAGAACCCCTGTCACACTCAATCCTATTCCAAGGAATATTACCGAGAGAAACAGAACGAGAATCGCGCAGATGACCATACATAACAGGTAGTTATACCAGCCGATCCGTTTAATTATCATCATGGAATTTCTGATACTGAATGCCTGTTTGAATGATGCTCCGCGGGCGACATGCACCAGGGATATAACGGCAAAGAGAGCCACAATGATAAGGGAAGCAAACAGGATTGCCGCATAGATAATAAAAAGCACCAGGCCGAGGAAGGTGCTTCCGGCGGTAAGTATTCCGGTTATTCTTCCGGTGAGGAAAAGATACAGTGCGGCAAATATCAGATAAATCACCAGCATCGGGATTGCATAGAAGAGACAGACAATATTAACACGCCAGCCGGAGAAAAAGAGTGCCATCTGGTTTCCCGCTTTTGGAAATTTGTCTGTGCGTATAAGGCGGTAGAGGAATCCCTGAAACAGAGGTACGAGGAATATGCAGAAATATCCAAAGAATACGGCCGCGAACTGCAGCATATAGGTAAGACCGTTTTCGGTAAATCCGAAGTTGTCATTTACCAGTACATTCACCAGAACCGGTTTTACTATAAGCTGAAGGATGATTGTTGCAGCAAGTATGCCGGCAGCTACCGGTATAACAATCTGAAGGAATAATTTTATCCAGAACGGGAGGTTATTCCACCCGAATAATGCTTTTTTTACATCGTTGAATGCTCCGGATATCAGTTCTGCGTGTTCCATGTATTCTATATTAATTTGTATCTTAAGATTATATATTTTGTTAGGCATGCTTTGCCGGCATGAAATTGTGCAAAGGCCCCTATCCCCTATCCTTATCCCCTGTTACCGCAAATAATAATATAGTTTATGCGCTACTATGAAAAACCGGATGCTTTAATTATCCGCGGGAAGTTCCGCGCGGCAAGCAATGGCGTCTCCGGGGGGATAGCCGACGTCAGTTCATTACTGCATATCTCGGTCCAGCCGGGCTTTTCGGAAAACGCGGTACGGCTGATTGAACGGACGTCTGCGAGATACGGTTTTTTATCCCCCGAGTTTGCGCTGATTACGGCGGTTCCCGTAAACAACATCTGCATTGCAAAATATGATGAGATAACGGTTTTCGCGGCGGCTGCCGTTTCCGATAAGAACCGGACAATAAATATCATCACGGTATCTGCCGTGCCTATGACTGACGCGGCACTTTTAGGAGCCCTTATGACCGTGACCGAGGCAAAGATGAAGGTCCTGATTGAGCGTAAAATCGGCATGACAACCCTTTCCACCGATGCCGCGGTCGTTGCCGCGGAAAAAACCTCACCCTCCCAAACCTCTGCACCCCCGCTGGAGTTTGCAGGGCCTCTGACTGAAATCGGGAAGAAAATATCAGCAGCCGTGTCATTTGCGCTTACCGAGGCACTGATCCGGTTTGACAACTATCTTCTGGTAAACTGGGGAGTATCCCGCGGATGGGCATCGGGACGAAGTGCAGCTCTTGCAAAACGGACGCGTCCGTCATTTTTTATCTACAGCAGATACGGGGGGGACCACTGGAACGAATGGCTTCCGGAAGGCTGTCCGTACCATCCGTGTCATAATTTTGCAGAGCAGAGGTGTACCTTCTGCTACTGTCCGCTCTACCCCTGTAAAGATACGGAGTTCTCTGAAGAGATTGATACTCCGCGGGGGAAGATATGGAGCTGTCAGGACTGCCGGTTTATCCATGAACCTGCCGTGGAAGAGCATCTGAGGGAAAATCCGGAAGCCACACTTTCCGAGCTGAAGGAGGTGAGACGCCGTGTATCTCGGAATTGATGATACCGACTCTCCCGAGGGGATGTGCACCACATACCTCGGGGCTCTAATCGCAGCCTCCCTTAAAGAGCAGGGCTGTCTGATTAAAAATATGCGTCTCATCCGCTTAAATCCGAATGTTCCGTGGAAAACACGGGGGAATGCCGGGGTCTGCATCGAACTTGACGGGGATGCGGGACTCATCAGGGATACCGCGTGTGATTTTATCGAACGGTACGCGCAGTTTGACTGCAGCAACACCAATCCGGGTTTTGTTCTGGTCGCGGAAAAACCGTCTCCCGATTTTTACTACAAGGCCCTCCGGTCCTTTTGTACGGTTGAGGAGGCAGAAGCTGAACTGAAGAGCCTCCGCGCAGAGTACTGCGGATGGAAGAACAGACGGGGGTTAATCGGAGCACTTGCCGCGGTCTCCGCAGTCCTTCCCGACAAAACCTGTGAGTATCTCTCCTACCGTATGCCTGAGGCGTTCGGGACGCCGCGGGTGTATGATGCCGCATCATTTAAGCGGAGTGCAGAGGAGACATCCCCGCATACCTGGGATACGTGGGATTTTTCCGCGGACAAGCCGGTATGTCTTCCGCACGGGAAGGACCCGGTGCTGTTCGGGATTCGCGGAGAGTCGCCGGAGTGCGTGGAAAAGGCGGTGTCCCTTGTCTCCGCCGAGCCGGAATCGATGCATGTTATCTGGGAGACCAATCAGGGAACAGATGCGCATCTGGTGCCGTTTGAGGGGGAGTTTACCGAAGGGGTTTCGTATGTGTATTCCGGAGAGGTGACGGGGGTGCCCGTCGAACACCGCGGAGGCCATGTGTCTGTGCCTCTGACTGATGTCGAGTGCTATGCGTTTGAGCCGACCAAGTCGTTCAGGGCATATGTGCGGCAGCTGATTCCCGGGGATAAGATTACCGTATGCGGCGGGTATCTCAACGGGGTACTCCATTTCGAAAAGTTCTCCCTTGATGAGGCCTCCCCTCTTGAAAGCCGTATCTCCCCGAGATGCCCGGTCTGCGGGGGCAGGATGACCTCTGCGGGGCGCGGGAAAGGGTATAAGTGCCGTGAATGCTCCGCCCGCATCAGGGAGCCGCAGTACATTCCGCGGGATATCTCCCCCGGATGGTATGAGGTCCCGCCTGATGCCAGGCGCCATCTGGCGAAACCGGTTGTACGGATGGGGGGTTCGGATGGGGAATAATTGGGATTATTGATTAACCCGGAATGCCCTACGCTCCTCTCCTTCCGCCCGTTTTTTTCACACCCTTTCCAACAACGCGTTTGCCTCTGAGAAGCCTGTTGTACGTAATCGCAAACCGGTGTGCCTCGTCCCGGATTTCCTGCAGGTATCTGTTTGCCTTCGTCTTTTTATCGAAGGGGAGCGGGAACGGGATGCCCGGAGCGAACACCTCCTCTTCGGACTCGGCAAGGGCTACTACCGGGATGTCAGCCCCGGTCTCTTCAAGGGCCCGCTTTGCATAGGAGAGCTGACCTTTTCCTCCGTCTATCAGGATTAAATCAGGCAGGTCTTCCTCTTCGTCTAAGAGCCGCCGGTAGCGTCTTTTGACAACCTCACGCATTGAGGCAAAATCATCAATCCCCTCAACCGTTTTAATCTTATATCTACGGTAGTTTCTTTTATCGGGTCTTCCTTCGCGGAACTGCACCATCGAAGCCACCGTATCCGTTCCCGAGAGATGTGAGATATCAAAACACTCGATGACCTCCGGAGCAGTTTTTAAGTGAAGCGCTTTCTGCAGTTCCAAAACCTTCATCCGGCATCCGAAGTGCACCGTTTCAATGTTTGTTCCGGCAAGTTCCAGCAGCTTCTTTTTTGCCCCTGCTTTGGGGCATGTCAGCGTGACCTTATGCCCTGAGAGGTTTTCCAGATACAGGGCTAACGATTCGTCCTGTTCATGTTCTGTGATGATTTCGTTCGGAACCGTGTTTTCCGCATAGTATCTCGGGAGGAACTCCTCAAAGAATCCATCGCTGTACTCGAAGATGAACTCATCCCGTCCGGAAAGTGTTCCTTTGTACACGTGGAAAACCATCAGATAGACCACGCCGTCTGCCACCCGGTATGCGGCAACATCCTCATTATGTTCGGACTTTCTCGTGACATACTGCCGTTCCGAAAGGGATTTTACGGCCCCTATGACATCCCTGAGTTTAAGCGCCTCCTCAAACTGCAGGTTCGCGGAGTAGTCCTCCATATCCTTCTGCAGCTCAGCTATGAGTTCACGGGTATTTCCTTTCAGGACATCTACTGCATATCTGCACTGTTTCTGATATGCTTCTTCTGTGACTTCTCCGATACAGGGGCCTGTACAGTATCCTATGTGGTATCTGAGGCACGCGCGTTTCGGCATCGTGACACAGGAGCGCAGGCGGAATGTTTTTTTGACAACGGATAAAACATAGTCGCGTTCACGGGCGGAAACGAAGGGCCCGAAGAATTTCCCGTTCCCTTTTTTCGAACGGGCGATGCCAATCCTGGGGAACGGTTCGCGGGTGAGTTCGATGTAGGCGTAGGTCTTTGCATCCCGTAAATCAATGTTGAACTTCGGCTGGTACTTTTTGATTAAGGTGTTTTCGAGGAGGTAGGCCTCCTCATCGGTTCCTGTTACGATATATTCGACCGACACAAGAGTTTCCACAAGCCGCCTCGTCTTCGGGTCATGGTCACGCTTCTGGAAGTAGGAGGAGACGCGGCGCTTTAGGTCCTTTGCCTTTCCGACATAAATTATAGTCCCGACGCTGTCCCGGTAAAGATAGCAGCCGGGGGTATGGGGAAGCCCGGAAAGGTTTGGAGGAATCATGTATCTTTATGATTGGTT
>JAGHSU010000149.1 GCA_018065685.1 Candidatus Methanocorpusculum equi
CCGTTTACGCATTCTAAGTGTAATATAATAATAATTAATATATTTATTATACGACTTTACGTTTTTTCCGGGAGTGTGCGGGAGGGAGAGAAATCCGATGAAAAACTGCACACACGTATCCCCCCTCCCTCTCACAATCCAAATCAGGGTAAAGTCGGTCTGTGTCCGATTTTTTAAGCTCATAAAATAGATATTTTTCAAAACAAACTCCGGTACGAGGAGATTTGACTTTACCCTCAAAAAGGTAAAGTCGGGTAAAGTCGGGTAAAGGGTAAAGTGACAAAGCGGGCGGCGAGAGGGGGAAGTAGACCGGGGTGCCTCCTCTCAATCCCTCAGACAACCGTCTCCCGTTACCGCATCTTCCTGTTACCGAATCTTCCCCATCCGTTTCGCATACGCGGCAAATGCAGCCTCGTATTCAGGAGATGCAAAAAAGCCGTTCATAAACTCCTCATCGGATGCAATCTCCTCCGTCTGTGCCTGCTCCTGAAAAATCCCCATCATCGACATACGGCAGTTTGCAATCGTCTGCTCCGCAAGCTCCTCATCAGACAACTCATGCTTCTTCTTTTTTCCAAACATTCAAATCCTCCAAATCCTCCATCCCCGCTCCCGGCTCACTCCCCGAGATAGCGCAGCAGTTCGCCGTATCTTTTATCAAAATCGGCAATACCTGTCTCATAAAGTTTCGTAAGGGGAACAGGGTCAACCGTATCTCTCGAAACACCTGTGTTCTCAGGCGGCGCAAACACAAAGATTTTCCCCGCACGCTCCAGCTCATACACACGGGACAGACACTCGCGGTACCTGAGATAGCGGGTATCGATAAGCTCCGCGGTCTTTTTGTGCTTTCTAAGGAGCAGATGATAGGCAAACTTAAATTTCTGCGGCTGGCGGACAAAACTCCGCGGATTTTCGAGAATCACAACCACCTTATCACATCCGTCGGATAAGGCCTTATCAATCGGAATCGAGTCTGCCACACCCCCGTCATAGTACGTGTGCCCGTCGATACTGACCGGTTTACACAGGGCAGGGATTGCACACCCCGCCATAATCGCCCGGTAGTCGTTTCTCGGCATCTCGGTCTTTGAAAAGTGCCGGGCCTCTCCCGTATCCGCATCCGTTGCCGTAATGAAAAACTCCGCAGGGTTTTTCATAACAGCATCATAGTCAAGCGGGTCGCGTCCTCCTTCGTTGGTTAAATCGCCGTAGATGTACTGAAGGTTAAAGTAATTTCCGTGGAGCAGAAACTGTTTTACCCCGCAGTACTTGGGATCCTTCGGATGCTCAACATAATATCTGAGGTTTCTCCCGCGCTGCCCGGCAACAAACGAAGCGGTGTTTGCAGCCCCTGCGGATACGCCGATGCACTCATCAAAGATCAGTTTCTCATCAATGAACCGGTCAAGAATGCCTGCACTGTACACGCATTTCATCCCGCCCCCTTCAACAACAAGTCCTGTCTTCATGAACAAACCTCAGTAAACCATGGAAAAATAAGTTATAATTTCGACACAAGGTCGCGCAGCACTGCTTCAGGGTCCTTTGCCTTTACAACGCCTGAGGCGAGAAGAACCCCGTCTGCTCCCAAATCAACCGCGGTCCGCACACACTCCCCTGTCTGAATGCCTGCCCCGCAGAGCACCTTCACATCTTTATTAACGGAGTGTACCAGTTCTACGGATGATCTGATAATATCAGGGTCAGCCTTTGCAACGGAAATGCCTGAGCCGATGAGTTCCGGCGGCTCGACTGCCACATAGTCGGGTGCAAACGCGGCGGCGGCAGCAGAAACCGCAGCATTATTTGTGCAGACAACAGACTCCAGATGATTAAACCGGGCAGCAGACACGCATGCCTCGATATCCGCAATCGTAAGACGGCGCTCCGAGTGATTGATAAGAGTTCCCGTACATCCTGCAGCACGGATGGTAAACGCCGGAATGTGTCCCGTAAACGCCCCTTCGACCGCATCGATGTGCTGCGCAAAGACAGGGACCTCATAATGCTTACAGAACGGATGAAGCTCCACAAACTGCGGGGCAATACCTACCCGGACCCCTGACTCGCGCATTACAATCTCCGCCGCTTCTGCGATGCGCCCTGCATTGTTTCCGGCACCTTCACGGTATGACTTGAAGTTAATCAGGATAAATGGAGATGTCATGGTCCACCGGAATTATTTTCTCTTCACCTGAAGCACATCGCCTAAGGTCGTTGCAGCAACTCCGCCTGCTCTCGCATTCGAGGCGGCATCACCGGTGTCGAGAAGAGTGATGCCAAGCTCCTTTTCCAGCTTTTCACGTTCATCATCGGTAGGCGCACGCTCTCCGCGTTCAAGCTTTTTGATATCAATCTCCTGCATTTTCAGGATGAAGGCAAGGTCGTTCTGGGTGTAGCCTTTTGCCTGACGGGCCGCGGAAATCCGCTTTGAGTAATCCTCGACAACGTCTCCTTCAATATCATCGAAAACGTCGCGGCGGCGCTGCGCTCCGGCAGTTGGTGCCCTTGGCGCGGAACGCGGCACCGGTGCTGCGATATAGTCTTTGCCGTAGGATGTTCTCGGAGCCCTCGGCGCCTGAACCTCGGTTCCGAGCTTTGCGCATTTGTCGCAAACCTTCATCGGCTTTGCCCCTTCAATCCGTACCAGTTTTGCTTTGCCGGAGAGTGGTGCTCCGCATAATTCACAGTATTCTGTCTGCATAGCTATCTGTACTTATTTGTTCGATGTAGTATACGTTAATGCTTTTGTTTGGAGGCATGGATTTCTGACAGTCATGGAGGGGGACAAATTGTTAAAAACCCGTCTCATCTCCTATAACTAAATATAGATAAAACAACAAAACAATACAGGCAAATACGAATCCCGAAGGGATACATCTATGCAGAAATATATCCGTACAACATTAAAACTCGAACTCCAGGACAAACCGGGGCAGCTCCTCACCGCGATTAAACCAATCTCGGAAAGCGGAGCAAACATCATAACCATCTCCCACCAGAGAGACGAGGAAAACCCGGGGTCAGACCTGATAGTCGATATTGTCATATCCTTACAGGAGTCGGCGCTTCCCAAACTGCTCGACTCGCTCAAAGCACAAAACATTGACGTCACCCGTATCGGTATCGAGCGGCTGATGTGCATGAAGACCTTTATCCTTATCGGCCACATCCTGCACACCGATTTAACCGATACCGTAAACCGCATCGACAAAAAAGATATCACAGAGGTCACCGAACTGCACATAATAATGCCGAAACTCGATGAACCGTCAACCGCAAAACTGACCATAAAAGCAGTCAATGAGGCAGAAATGGACCATGCAATCGAAAAACTCGAAAAGATTGCCGCGGAAAAACATCTGATGATTATTGACGAAATCGGAGGCAGACTATGATGAAAATTGCCTTAATCGGAATCGGCTCCGTCGGCCGCGGCGTAGGCGAAGTGCTGAAAAACGACAAGCGGTTTAAAATCGTCGCAGCAGCAGACTCCAAAAGCGGCCTGGTAAACCCGGACGGAATCGACTTTGACGCCATCATGGCCGCAAAGAAAAAGACCGGACGCTGCGGCACGACCGACTGGACTGCATTCAGAATCGCGGCAGAAGTCGACTATGACACCTTAGTCGAGGTAACACCAACCAATGCAGAAACAGGAGAGCCTGCCTTATCCACCATAAAGATAGCATTATCCCGCGGAAAGCATGTCGTAACCTCCAACAAGGGACCGATATCCCTTGCCTACCGCGACCTAAAGGCACTTGCAAAGGAAAACAACGCGGATATCCGCTTCGAAGGAACAGTTGCAGGAGCAGTCCCGATTATCAACGGAATGAAGAACGGACTTGCCGGAAACCCGGTCAAAGCACTCTTTGGTGTGTTAAACGGTACCTGTAACTACATCTTATCCAGAATGGAAGAGGAGGGACTTACCTACCAGCAGGCGCTTGCAGAGGCACGCGACCTCGGATACGCCGAAGCAGACCCCACATACGATGTAAACGGGACCGATGCCGCAATCAAACTGGTAATTCTCGCAAACTCCGTTCTCGGGATGAATGTCACCTTAAAAGATGTGCAGCGCACCGGAATTGACCGGATAACCCCCGAGGCAATCAAAATGGCGCACACCACAGGACACACCATCCGGCTGATTGCGTCCCTCTATCCGGACAAAAGGGATCTTGAGGTCTCCCCGCGTCTCCTCCCCGAAGACGACCCGCTGGTATTCTCCGAGACGCTGAACGCAATTACGGTTGAAACCGAATACGCAGGAGCCATCACCTTCATCGGCGCAGGTGCAGGGTCGGTTGAAACCGCCTCGGCAATCCTTTCAGATCTGGTGTTTATCCTCAAAAAGTATGCCCTCTAAGGAAGATTCACGAAAAAAGACTGAATCAGGCGGTGTTCTCCGCCGCCGCACTCTTTTTCTGCAGACGATGCGGAAAAAGACGTTTGAGTCCGGCTATTTTACAACGGCAGAGATAGCAGAAGAAGAGCATCTGCCGCGTTCCACCGCACAGGACTGGATAAACCGGCTGGTAAATGAAGGGTGCATCTTCGTAAAAGAAGAGCAGCACGGAAGGTCTCCTGCCCGCTATGCGGCACGAAGTGCCCTTCCAAAAACCACCTGCAGAAGAATTTTTACGACCGCAGCAGACGGATACGCAGAGATTTTCCATGAATGTATGTCAAGCGGGTGCGCAGGATTCTGCGAGTTTCATCACCGGCGCGCCGGAGGGGCAGCGGTTTCTGTCTCACGTGACGGCTTAATCTTTCGTGAGACTGCAAAACTGAGCACAGGCGATAGAGAAGGAGATGGAGAATACCCGCTCTCGCTCGACCGGGCGGCGGTAGGTCTTTCGTCGGTCCGGCTCGAGGGAGATGAAATTGTCCAGACCATCCGCTCAATCTACGGCGGTGCTGCCTACTCGCTTTCTTCGATGATGGGGGAGGCAAAAGGAGTTGGAGGAGTTGAGATAACAGCAGGTGACGGATTTGTCACCGGAAAGGTCAGAACAAAGGCACTGGTACCCGTGACCATAGGAGTTGATGATACCGACCGGAAAGGCTGCGGGGGCGCCACATTTGCCCTCGCGAATGCGCTTTTTAAGTATCTGACCGAATCGCATACGGCAATCGGCATCAGACATCAGGTAGCTGCGCTTTGTCCGGACATTCCGGAGATGACTGCCGGAAACTCCTGCAGTTTCTTAGAGCTTGCCGTCCCGAAGGAAAATATGCCTGTACTCAGCCAGATGGTCTGCAGGTTCGTGGATGATGAAAGCGTCTCCGAAAACTGGGGGGTTGCGGTTATGACCGGTATTTTTGTGCCCGGGAAGATGGAAGCGCTTGCCGCAAAAATCAGACGGGAGAGAGTGTCCTCTGAAGAAGTACGTGAAGCCGCCCGCGCCTGCGGGGTCGAGGTGTTTGGGAAACGCGGAATAATCGGAGCCGCAGCAGCCGTTGCGCTGAAGAATCAGCCGCAGGAGGTTTTGCTCGATGCGGCTGCGGAGATGGAAAAAGACAGCAGACGGGATGCCGGAAACCAATAAAATGCCCCAAAAGCATCCCGATTCCGGATACTGCAGTCCGCAAAACAAACCATCCGCAGGTATTTTATCCGATAAAAACCCACCACTATAAACCATGTCCCGCCGCCAGATTAGAATCCCGCCGATGCTCTCGGCAACAATAAACATGGGTCTTTCCGCACTCGACGGAGCCCTCTTCAAGGACCTCGGAAAATGTCCGTACTGCGGCGGAAGACCGATGCCCTATGACACAAAGGAAAAGCAGTATGCGACGCTGATAACAAACGGGGAAAAACGGGCGGTCTCCGTAAGAGTCCGCCGGTTCATCTGCCGCGACTGCGGAAAACTTCTCTATGCGGATGAACCGTTCTATCCGGATACACGTGTCGGGTCCGCAGTCATTGACCTGGCTCTCGCCCTTTCGCTGAAAAACAGCTTCTCCCACGCTGCAGCCGTTATGGAAGCTCTCAGGATAGAGATTAACCGCGGGACTGTCAGAAACTATGCGCTTTCAGATCTTCCGGTAGGCGAAATCAGCATGATGTACGGACTGCCCATGCCCTACTCATTTATCAATATGATAGGACGCGGAATATCTGCAGCCGGTATCAACACGGAAGAGATTCTAAGAGCAAGCGGATACCCCTCGCGCTATCAAGCGCCGCCTGACGGTTTCGGAACTGCACGAAACTACTTCCTCGCGAGAAGTGAACTGAAAAAATCCAGGGAAAAGACCGGACACACAGACGCAGAGAACCGCCCAGACGATGAAAAAACCTGATAGATGGAATATCCGATTTCAGGAAAAAGAAAAAACCGTCAGTCAAACGGGTTTTCCGCCGCCCAGCACCGGGCACGTTCAAGAGCTTCTTCCCCGTTGAATACAGCATGTATTTTTTCCCCGTCCGATACCCCGATGACAAACTTCTGACGGCTTTTATCATAGATGAATATGAGCTTTGAATCCGCATCCGACTCAAGCACAATCCCTTTTTTCAGCTGATAAGCGGGGTGGAGAAGCAGTAAATCATAGAGTGCCTCGCCAGGAACCTCATTGAATGCATAGATATAGGCCTGTACCGAATTTGTCAGATTCGAGGTAAGCAGCGCATGTGCAGTATCCTCAGGAAGTTCCCGGAGAAGCTCCGCCATTTTTTCATCATCATCTCCGGACTGCTCGTACAAAGAGTCCGCAAGACCTGAGAGTTCACTTTCCGTGGTTGAAAACATATCTATAGGATTTGCGGTGATGGGAGATTAAGGATGCGGATGTGTATCCGGATGTATTCAGATGAACTCTATCGGAAGAGCTGTGACATCTTCGGTAATCGGGACCGGATGTTCGCAAAGGCAGACGACGGCTCCTTTTCCAATCTTTTTCCCGGGAACTTTTTTGAGGACATCAAAATTTTTAATCCACTCCCTGCTTACCTGTGCGGACTTTTTAATCTCGACCGGATACAAAACATCTCCGTCGGCAATTACCAGATCAATCTCCTTTTTGTCAGCATCACGATAATAGTAAATGTTTTCCGCATCAAAACCTGCGTTGACATAACTCTTAAGAATCTCACTGACCACAAACGTCTCGAAAATATTTCCGGACATGGCCCCCTTTTCCGCCGTTTCCGGTGTCTTCCACCCGAGAAGATAACAGAGAAGACCGGTGTCTGTCATATAAATCTTCGGAGACTTAATCACCCGTTTAATAATATTATTTGCGTATGTATGTACAATACGGACAATTCCTGACGCGGCGACGACGGAAAGCCAGTGCTGAACGGTTTTGATATCGATTCCCACATCACGGGCAACCTCATCATAGATCAGAATCTGCCCAGAACGCGCAGCAATGGATGTCAGAAAATTCCTGAACTTCAGTTCATCTTTTACATTTATCATCAGACGGACATCACGTTCCAGATACGTCCGCACGTAGTCACGGTAAAACCATTCCCAGTCACGTCCTTCGTCAGTCAGCTCAGGCATTGAACCCCGGTGAATCAGCTCCCAGAGATGCCTGTACGGCACATATTCACTTTTTCTGCGGGAAATATACCCGTCATCCGGAAGGAACGGTTCATTACACGAAATCCCGAACCGTTCCCGAAGAGAGAGACCCAGGAGTTCAAGAACAGTGACCCTTCCCGATAAAGACTCCGTAGTACTGCTTAGCAGACTGTAGGTCTGCGAACCGGTAAGAAACAGCTGCCCCATCTCTGCAGACCGGTCGGCTATGAGTTTTATTGTACGAAAGAGCTCCGGTACATACTGCACCTCATCAATGATAAGCGGATACTCCCTTTCCCTGAAAAAAAGCCGGGGGTCGGTTTTGGCAAGCATCAGCTCATTCTCATCATCAAGTGTCAGATACGCGTACTGCGGAAAGGTTTCACGGATGACCGTAGTCTTCCCGACCTGACGCGCCCCTGTTAAAAGTACAATCTTTGACTGGGTCCGCGCTTTTTTCAGGACATTCTCTATAGCCCGTTTAATGTATGTCATGTCTGATTCCTGCCCGTCTGATACCGCCGGATGGGGTCAAAAGACGTGTTTCGATTATTTTGGAGTTCAACTCCAAATTATGGAGTTCAACTCCAAATTATGCAGAATATGTTTGACTTCCAAAAATATAAAGGAAACGGAAAAAACACCCCGGGGGAATCATGTAACACGGGAATCATGTAAGTATCCTTATATCGGCCCCGCGCCAATCTGTAAACATGAACGATGAAGATACCGACTGGAAAATCTATCATCTGATACCGGATGAGGGAATTGCCTTCGACGAACTCATCAAAGCATCCGGGATGACGGAAGAGACCGTACGTGCATCAGCTGCACGTCTTGAAAAAATCCGGCTCGTCCACACAGCAGATGACAGAGTATGCCCCGTATCAGTCAACGACTTCCTGATATCAGAGACTCTGTGCGGCGGAGGCGGAGCAGAAAAAGAGGATGACCTTGGAATCTACATCGAAAACGGCGTAATCAAAGTGAGAAAATGAACTTAAAACCAGTATCCTATGTCTTAAGAATCGGACACCGCCCCGAGCGTGACCAGCGGGTCACAACCCACGTGGGACTTTCATCGCGTGCCCTTGGCGCATCCGGGATGTACCTCGCAGCAGACGACCAAAAAGTATCAGACAGCATCTGCGATGTTGCACAGCGGTTCGGAGGAGACTACTTCTGCGAAAACAATGTCAAATGGAAGTCATTCATCAGAAAATTCAAGGCAGACGGCGGAAAGGTCGTTCATCTGACAATGTACGGTCTGCGCCTTCAGGACGCCATTCCTGACATCAGAAAAGAAGAAAAAGTTCTGGTCGTTGTAGGAGCAGAGAAGGTCCCCGGAGAAATGTACGAGCTTGCCGACTACAATGTCGCCGTTGCAAACCAGCCGCACTCGGAAATCTCCGCACTTGCGCTGTTCCTTGACCACTTATATGAGGGACGCGAGCTCGAACTTTCGTTTGACAACCCGGATATCGAAGTGATTCCGACCAAAGTGGGAAAAACCACCATTAAACACGGACAGCCCCATGAGTAAACCGGAATCCGGAAAATCAGTCCTTGTCGCAGGATATTCCACACGTCATGTGGCAAAATCGGCAGCTGCAGCCGGCTACACAGTGTACGCGGCAGACCACTTCTGCGACCAGGACCTTCTCTGCTGCACCGCGGACCACCGGGCATTCGATGAACTCGAAGAACTCCCGTTCGCAGCGGAGGAGTTAATCTCCCGCTATCATCCGGATTATGTGGTAACAACATCGGGAGCAGAGCTGCTCGAATTTGAAAACCGCCTTGGAACTGCTCCATCAGCCGCACAGAAGTTCATGAACAAGGCATTAACACAGGAGTTTTTCGAACAAACCGGCGTACCGGTCCCAAAACTCGCAGAACCGGGCGTCTATCCGGCAATGGCAAAAACAACCGGAGGAGCGGGCGGCTGGAGGAATGCGATTGTCAGGTCGGACGCGGAGCTTGCTGCATGGCGCGGGTTTGTCGAAGGAGCGCCGTATCTCCTGCAGAAGGTAATCGAAGGGATGCCGGCATCCGTCTGCTGCCTGGTAACCCCTTCGGGAGAAGCGTGCGTGCTTGCGGCAAACCAGCAGATTCTTCGCGGGGGAGACCTCTTCCCCTATGCATTCACAGGGTCGGTCACCCCGTGCACCCATCCCCTTGTCCCGCGGATGAAGGAACTCGGGAAAAAAATCGCAGAAGACTCCGGATGTATCGGGTGTATCGGAATTGATTTTATCCTGACAGAAAAGGATGCATATGCAATCGAGGTAAATCCGCGGTTCCAGGGAACACTTGAAACAGTCGAGCGCGCGCTTTCGCAGAATCTGTTCACTCTGCATAAAAATGCCTGTGAAGGAGTTCTTCCGGAGCACATTCCGGAGATTACTGCTTTTTCGGTACGGAAAATCCTTGTTGCCCCGAAAGCTCTGACCGTAAAACAGGACCTGCTGCCCCTTTCGGAATTTCTCTCCGATATTCCGCATCCCGGGCTCTTTTTTGAAAAAGGAGAGGTAATCTGCTCGGTTACCGGTTGCGGGAAGACGCTTGACGCCGCATACGCATCTCTGGATAAAAATATTAACATGGCAGTCCAATATATACAACAATGAGCTCATTGAAACCAAAAGATCTGAAAAATCCTGCAATCTATCAATATCTTCTAAAACTTGTCGGAGAAGAGGGGATTGACCTGATAAAACGGTTCCCGACCGAGGAGAGAAGCGATGAGGAGATTGCAGAGATAACCGGCATCAATTTAAATTCCGTCCGCCACACACTCTACATCCTCTACGAAAAACGCCTTGCCGAGTACCGCAGAATCAAGGATAATGAAACAGGCTGGCTTACCTACCTCTGGGTTTTAAAGATGGAAAATCTCACACAGGCACTGAAAGAGGAGATGACCTTTGCCTCTGAAAAACTTTCTGCCCGGCTCAGATTCGACCGGAACAATGATTTCTACCAGTGCGGCTCCTGCGGAAAGACATTGACATTCAATGACGCGATGACATTAAACTTTGTCTGCCCCGAATGCGGGGAAAATATGTCTCACTTTGATAATGAGCTCCTCTTAAAAGCGCTCGAAAAGCGCATTGACAAAATGAACCGTGCCCTTGAGGACTAACGCTTCATGGATGAAGAGACTCTTCTTTTTTCCGCCGGATGTGATGCAGGCGTTGTTGCCCACTGCAGAAAAACGGCAGTAATTGCGGACCGGTATTGCGGAGCCGGAGTTGACGCGGGGCTTGTTCATTCCGGTGCTTTTCTCCATGACCTTGGCCGCTCAAAAACCCACTCAATCCGTCACGCAGGAGAAGGGGCGGCCATCGCCGAAAAACTTGGCCTTTCAGATGAAATCCGCGACATCATTCAGAATCACACGGGAGCCGGCCTCTCCGAGGACGACTGTGTTCTCCTAAACCTCCCCCCGAAAAACTGTGTCCCGAAAACAATCGAGGAAAAAATTGTGGCACACGCGGACAATCTTGTAAAAGGTTCACGCGAGATTCGCATCGAAGAGCGGATGATGCTGATTTCAGGGCAGTCGCACCGCTCGAAGAAAAACGTCTGGCGCCTTTCGATGGAGATGGAGCTTTTAAGAGAGTGACAGGGCGGGCACGGGATTACTGAGTGCGGAAGTCCGCCATTCCATTTCCCATACCTGTCATTCATCTGCAGTGAATCTAAGAGAGATTATTATATCATCTGAAGATGAATAATAATGCAGAGGCAAACGCTGTATTCTTCCAAACCCCTTGGATTAGCAGCCCCTGATTCCGGATGCCTGCCGCAGCCGGACCAGGGTGTCTCCATGTACCCTGTTATTTTGTTTTGGAATTGTTTTGTTATATCTGACCCATGATGACAAAAGTATGCACAAATGTCCATCTTCTTCATAATCTGTAACAACACTAATATAGGATAATGACATATATTCAATTACATGGTTAATGAATCCGACTTATCCCGCATAGGTGTCTCCCTTCCGGAAAACCTGCTTTAAAAGTTTGACTCCATCATAAACAAGCGCGGCTACTCCTCCCGCTCGGAAGGAATACGCGACGCAATCCGTTCCTACATCACCTACTATGAGTGGATGAACGATGTCGAAGGGCAGAGACAGGGGGTCATCACCATGGTCTATGACCATGACCAGCGCGGCCTCCTTGAAGCAGTGACCGAGATTCAGCACGAGAACCGCGATATCATCCAGTCGTCAATTCATTCACATCTGACCGATGACTGCTGTATGGAGGTTGTTATGGTCAGAGGCGAAGGAGCGCAGCTTCGCACACTTGCCGAGCACCTCATGGCGCTGAAAGGTGTTGAATCTGTAAAACTGACGACGATTAAAATATAATCAGGGACAATTCAGAGACAAAGCAGAAACTGCTCATTCACCAGAGGCATTCAAGTACCCGGCAAAAAAAAGAACGGGAGTTCCCGTTCATTCTGTTTTTCGTTTAAAAGTTGAAATTTTTCTGAACGATCTTAATAGCACAGTAATCTCCGCACATGGTGCATGCATCGCTGTCTGCAGGCATGCGCGAGTTTCTGATGCAGCGGGCCTTTTCCGGATTCATGGAAACTGCATACTGCCGCTCCCAGTCAAGGTCGCGTCTCGCATGTCCCATCTCAAGGTCTGCCTCACGTGTCTTCGGAAGCTTTACCATATCTCCTACGTGTGCCGCGATACGGGAGCTCATAACGCCCTCATAGACCTCCTCGGGAGTCGGAAGCGCCAGATGCTCTGCAGGGGTTACGTAGCAGATAAAGTCTGCCCCTGCGGCAGATGAAACAGATGCCCCGATAGCTGCCACACGGTCATCATATCCGGGAGCAATATCGGTTACAAGCGGACCTAACATGTAGAACGGTTTGTTGTTTGTAACACGCTTTTCCAAAAGGACATTTGCCTTAATTTCATCAAGCGGAATGTGACCCGGGCCTTCCATGATGCACTGGACACCGAAATCATGTGCCTTGTCTGCGAGCTCCGCATTGATGAGAAGCTCCTGAATCGCCGCGCGGTCCGTTGCATCATGGCATGCTCCTGCCCTCATACCGTTTCCAAACGAAAGAGTAACCTCATGCTCCTTTAAGATTTCAAGAAGGTAGTCAAACCTGCGGTAGAGAGGGTTTTCCTGTTCATTGTGGAGCATCCACGCCGTCATAAACGCTCCGCCGCGGGAGACGAGACCTCCGTGTCTTCCCTGGTTTTTCAGACGCTTAACGGTTTCATAGTTGATACCGGTGTGAATCGCCATGAAGTTCGTTCCAAGTTTTGCCTGCTCCTCGGTGATTTTAAAGAGATCGTCTTCATCCATGAAGACAACCCCTCCCTTTTTGCGGGCGGCTTCAATGAATGCCTGATACAGCGGAACCGAACCCACTGATAAATGGGACTGCTCGCAAACCCGGCGTCTGATATCAAGGAAATCTCCTCCCGTAGAAAGCTCCATAAGGGAGTCGGCACCGGCAAGCTCTGCCTGACGTGCTTTTTCGAGTTCCTGTTCCACATCAACGATATCGGAAGAGGTTCCGATTGATGCATTGACTTTGGTCCGGAGACCTGATCCGATTCCGCAGAGTTTTACACTGCGGTAAGGCGTCATCGGGATTACGATGTGCCCCCCGGCAATTCCGCGGCGGATGAAATCCTCGGTAACACCTTCTGCCTTTGCGACGACTTTCATCTCTTCAGTGATTAAGCCGCGCTTTGCATCTTCAACAATTGTCATACCTGATTATTTGCGTTATTACGTATTAATTTTTATCAATTTATCGAAAAAACTAGAAAAATAATAAAATAATGTTTTATGA
>JAGHSU010000124.1 GCA_018065685.1 Candidatus Methanocorpusculum equi
CGATGCGGCTGAAGAGTATGCTAAATCCCTTTATGTCTATGAGCCCTCCTCGTTTGCGGAGCAGGGGGCAGGTTATCAGCGAGTCGGAGCGTCTGCTGCGCTCGGGAAAAGCAGGGCTTATTGTTCTCGACTCGGCAACGGCTCTTTACCGGGTGGAAAGCGGCGGAAAGGATGCGATGGCGCGGCTTTCGCAGCAGATGATGGTTTTACTCGGGATTTCAAGGCGCTTTGACATCCCGGCTGTTATCACAAATCAGGTCTTTATGGACATCGACTCGCACCGCCTTACAGGCCTCGGGGGGACGGCCCTCTTTCATATCTCGAAGGTGATTGTCCGCATCGAAAAGCACGAGGGATTCAGACGGGCGGTTATCGTAAAGCACCGCTCGGAGGCGGAAGGAAAGTCCTGGGACTTTGCACTGACGGGAACAGGTATCCGTGGACGCTTAAAGGAAGAATAATGTGAGATTCTGATTACAAAACCCCCAAGTCCCGACACCGGTTGTTTAACAGTGGCAGGTTTGATTTGATGTATGAAAATGTAGATATAGGATACGAACCAATATTATAAAATAACTCGGCCTCTCTCCTATCAGAGATGAGAATGGGCTGGTATAGAAGAAAAACACCCCGTTCCGGGTTTCTGGTGATACAAACCAAACAAAGGTAACCATTATGAGAAATACTGAAACAACTCCGAACAAAACCCCCTCCCGTGTTATTCTCGTATCAATTGCAATTATCCTCATTTGCGGTGCATTTTGCGGCGTAGGGGCCGCAGAAGAGGAGATGACGGTTAAGATTCTTGGAGATAAAACAACGTTCGAACTGCATGAAGCATTTCAACTGCTCATTCAAGTACCATGGTTCATAAAGGAAGGGTCTGTAGATTTATCTTTTGAATATCCCCCATATATCGTCGGGCCTGGAAAAATTTGCAGAAACCTTGATCCATATGAGTTTGGGGAGGTGTATGTCATGGTAAACTCACAGCAGCCTGGTTCTGGCGGATGGATAAAGATTCATGATAATAAGTACGGGAGTACAATCTCTGTAGGACCTATAACTGTTATTCCTCGATGATAGAATAAAGGAATCTAATCTTATTTTATTTTTCTGCAAATTGTGAGAGTTCTGTGTTTTTCTTCTTTCTCCATGCTCCTGCTTCATACCGCTCCCTTTTATAATTCAGGAATCCATAAAATATACAAACCCTATGTACCATCATAATATACACCAGGTTATAAATCCACACAGTGACTACGGAGGCATCCATGCCTGAAATCACCCTTCAGGTGGACAGTGCCCACCCCCAGGACCAGGGGCTTGGGAAAATCCGTCTCGACCCTGAAAGCATGGAGGCCCTTTCGGTACACCCGGGAGACTTTGTCGATATCATCGGCAAAACATGCTCCGGAACTGCGTGTGCTGGAAATACGTGCACCAAAGCGAAGGTCTGGCGTGCCCTTCCCGCGGACTGGGGACAGAAAAAAGCACGGATTGACAAATACACACGGGCAAATGCAGGAGTCCTTGTAGGGGACTCCGTCACGGTCCGCAAAACAGAACAGGTCATCCCTGCAGCAGTTCTTACCCTCATCCCCCCCGATGATATTCCCGAAGAGCACACTAAAGAGGTGTTCTTTGATGTTGACGGACTCACCAACATGCCGGTTTCGGCAGGTGACATTCTCCCGGTCCGGACCGTGCTTCCCGTACCAAACAATACGGCTGAGTTTAAGGTTGAATCCGTGTCTCCGGAGGGGGCCTGCATCATCACTTCTGATACCGTGTTCGAGTTAACCGGCAAAAGCGGATTTACCCCTGCAAAGAAGATTACGTACGAGGATATCGGAGGTCTCAAAGCGGAGCTTTCGCAGGTCCGCGAGATGATTGAGCTCCCCATCCGTCATCCGGAGATTTTTAAGACGTTAGGGGTTGAGTCGCCCAAAGGTGTTCTCCTCCACGGGCCTCCCGGAACCGGAAAAACCCTCATCGCAAAGGCCGTTGCATCCGAGACAAATGCAAACTTCTACACGATAGCAGGCCCTGAGATTATCTCCAAGTTCTACGGAGAGTCCGAGGAGAAGCTGCGGGAGATCTTCGACGAGGCCGCGGAGAATGCCCCCTCAATCATCTTCATCGACGAGCTGGACTCGATTGCCCCGCGGCGGGAGGATGTCACAGGCGAGGTGGAGCGAAGAATCGTAGCGCAGCTTTTAACGATGCTTGACGGTATCGGGGACCGCGGGCAGGTTATTGTCATCGGCGCTACCAACAGGCCGGATGCCATTGACCCGGCGCTTCGACGTCCGGGGCGGTTTGACCGTGAGATTGAGATAGGGGTTCCTTCGGAGGAGGACCGCCTCGAGATTCTGCGGATTCATACGCGGAACATGCCGCTTGAAGGGGCAAAAAGACTTCATTCGGTAAAGAAGGCAACAAAGCGCACCGAAGAAATCTATGAGGAAAAGCGTGAGAAGCTGCTGACCACGCTCTCCCGCATCACCCGCGGCTTTACGGGAGCGGACTTATCCTTGCTCGTCCGCGAGGCATCTCTCATTGCTCTCAGGCGCCAGATTAAAACCGATGACATCGGAAACGACCCGGTCCCCGAGGAGGAGCTCGTCAAGCTCGAAGTGACGAAAGAGGACTTTACCGCGGCTCTTCGCGGCATCATCCCCTCTGCGATGCGGGAGATTGCAGTCGAGACCGCAGGAATTTCCTGGTCTGATATCGGAGGGTATGCGGATGTCCTGCAGGATATCAAAGAGGCGGTGTGCCTTCCGCTGACGGACAAATCCCGGTTTACCTCGCTTGGCATAAAGCCCCCGAAAGGAGTGCTCCTCTACGGCCCCCCCGGGACCGGAAAGACCCTCATCGCAAAAGCTGCGGCAGAGGAAAGCGGCGCAAATTTCATCGCGGTAAAAGGTCCTGAGCTTCTTTCCAAATGGGTCGGAGAGTCCGAGCGGGCCGTGCGGCAGATCTTTAAGAAAGCACGGCAGGCGGCTCCCGCAATCGTCTTCTTCGACGAAATCGATGCACTGACGCGGACCCGCGGCGGGGAGTCCTCCGAGGTCGCAGGAAGCGTCTTAAATCAGATTTTAACGGAGATGGACGGCATTGAAGAGCTCAATGATGTGCTCGTGCTCGCAGCATCGAACAGACCTGACATCATCGATGCGGCGCTTCTCAGGAGCGGCCGTTTTGACCGCCTCATCTATATTGCAGAGCCGGATAAAAAGGACCGCCGCGCCATTTTAGAGGTGCAGACAAAGACGATGCCCCTGACTGTTACCAACCGCCGCATGTTCTTTGAGGAACTCGCGGCATCCACCGAAGGATTTACGGGAGCAGACCTCGCCTCCCTCGTCCGCGAGGCCGCCATGCGGGCGCTCAGGAAAGGGGAGGCTGCAGTATCCGAAGAGGACTTTGCAGAGGCCCGCTCTTTTGTGCACCCTACAATGAATCCGCGGGTAAAGGAGTATTATGAGGGAATCCGCACCGCGTTTAAGGGCGGTCTCCCGAAAGAGGTGCAGACGCTTCCCGAGTATCAGTAAGGGGAAGACAGGGGCTGCTGTTACGGATTATTCGGACACGGCCGCAGCACCGGTTTCCGGCTTACACTCCGGGCCTTCGGATCTCATCTCTAAAACACCGGCAGTTTCGGTTTTTTCGAAACGACAGCAAACGAGAGATACAGCGCAATCGCAGCACACGTGAGTGATAAGAGAAGCATTGCTGTCTGAACTTCGGGGAAGGCATCCAGCTGCATGTAGAGCAGTGTTGTAAATGCATCGGAAATCAGCAAAAGCGTCGGAAGAATGAGGGATCTCCCCAGCACTATGATCAGAACGGCAAAGATCAGTGAGAAAATCACCGGCAGGTACATGAACATCCCGTCTGAAAGCAGCTCAAGCGACAGGATAATTGCTTCTCCGAAGAAAAACACGGCTGTCATCCGCCGCTTTCCGATGAAAATCAGCGCCGCACCGACAAACGCAATTATACTGGTGTAAATAATTCCGAGGAATAACATAGAATCCAGAGCGTAAATGGATGAGTCCGAGACATAATAATAGATGAAAGTAGTTGTCATATTTTTTGCAAGCAGTAAAAAGCCGATGACAGCCCCCCAGCGGCTAAAGGTTATATCTCCGTCTTCCGTCAGATGCTTTGAGATGGAGCGCCGCAGTTTCCCTGTCCCGCAGACAAAGGCAAGCCAGATAAGAAACACGGAAGCAATACTCACAATAATACTGTACATGATACTGCTGAAGAGATTGGAGATAAAAGCCGCCCCGAGGAGAACATTCACTGCGGCAAACGCGTACTTCTGCTGGCTCTTTGAGGTCAGCAGAATTAAAGCGAAGATGATGGAAAAGCTTCCTGAGAGAACTGCCATTACCGGAATATCTCCAAGAATCACAAAGGAAAGCATCTGCGGTACCATCAGGATAAATGTGACTGCAGTCAGAACACGTTTCCCGAGAATCAGCAGGATTATGCCGATGAGAAAGAGGCAGATACTCAGAGTAAGACCGGGGATGAATAATCCTGCGGAAAATACATCCGGTGCGTCCGAAGCACCCTGATCAACAATATCGAGCACCATCGTCACAAAAAACATTGCGATGAGCAGGAGACCGAACGAGGTAAGCTGGTTTTTCATGCCGGTCTTTTTCTCTTCGCTGATGTACGGGAGATATTCCGCATCCTCTCTCTTCGGTTCATCACGCTGTTTGGCCTCTGCAGCTGTTTTCCCGCTGTTCTTTGTGATGACAAAGTACATTCCGGGGATGAATAAAATCAGGGCTGCAAAGAGGGAGGCAGAAGGCATTTCGCCAAGGAGGGGGATAGAAATAAACACGCCAATCAGGGGGTAAATCCCGAAGATTGCTCCTGTTTTCGCTGCACCGAGATGCCTCTGGCCATACATCATAAGTATAGGAGTGATACTGCTGCCGATGAATCCTGTTGCCATAAGACCCAGGGTAGTGGGAACAGACGGCAGGGCATCCCCCAGACTGAATGCGATGATAAGCGCAATAACTCCTGCGCTGAATCCGCGAATGATGTTACATTCAACAGGATTTCTGTCTGCAAGGAGTTTTGATATCAGGTAGAGAACACCAAGGACTATACACCCGGCAATAATGAAAAGAGATCCGGTCGAAAAGGATAATAGAGTGGGATTTGTAACCGCGAGGGAGATGCTTCCGAGGATGATTAATACGACTCCGATTCCAAGCCGTTTGGAGATTTTTTCCCTGAGAAAGATGGCGGCGAAAAGAACCGTGGCAACAATTGTGACATTTTGAAGGACCGAGGATGCTGCCGCGGACTCCTGCTGTATTCCTATGGTAATAAGGAAGGATGCCAGCAGGGATAAAAGGATGAAGATGATTATTTTACCCGTGTCATTTTTTCGCAGATGGCGTTCCGGGTCAAAAATCGCTTTCGATTTTCTTCCAAAGAGCAGGATTAACAGCGACCCGCACCCTGCACCGAAAAAGATGAAGGCGACCGACATCGCCACCCATGCGTCGGCTGAGATAAGTTTGAGAAGCGGCGTGTAAAGCGAATCAGCTACTGCGGCTAAAATAGCCGCGATAACTCCGATTGCCGTGACACTGATGAGCGGGCTGTGCTTTGCGGATGAAGGAAAAATTCATTGTTTTGTCTCTCTCAGAGAGTGGGTACATATTGTATTATAGTATTATTTTGTTTTTCTCCCTAATATAATCCGCATATTTGAACCATAATCGGAAAAACCGCGGGGAACACAGTCCGTTTCGTTTTCCCTCTCTCTAAAACACCGGAAGCTTCGGCTTCTCCGAAAACACCGCAAACGCCAGATAGAGCGCAACTGCAGCACATCCGAGCGCTATGAAAAACATTGCTGGCTCCACCTCAGGGATTATGTCAATCTGGATATAC
>JAGHSU010000132.1 GCA_018065685.1 Candidatus Methanocorpusculum equi
TTAAAACCCCCTGCAATCGAAGCAATCCCCTCTTTTCTTCACCCTGCTTCCCTCAATTCCCTCCCCCCTCCATAAAATCTTCTCCAGTCGAAACAATCCCATTTATTACCTTTATTTTTCTTTTAATCGGATACAGCAGTCAGGTACAGCTTACCTCCGACTACCAATAACTGACAACCGACAGCAAACAACCAGCAAACAACTAACAACTTAATAAGTCTTCAAAACAAACACAATACCTCACCCTATGACAGAACCTCTGACAGAACAACAGCAGCCTTCCCCTTCCTCCGCTGCTGCCCCCTCTGCTGCACCGGCCTCTCCGGTTAAGCAGCATAAAGTCCGGACTCACGGACGATACTGGGAGATCGACGCAGCCAGAGGCATCTGTCTCATTGGTATGGTCATATTTCATACCATTTTCCTCATGGGCATCTTCCATATCATATCCACAGACTTCTGGGAACAGTTCATCTGTATGGACCTTGTATTCCCCGGCTCCAACTTCCAGCTGATTCACCTCGGGACCAGCATCTTTGTTTTAATCTGCGGATTCTCTTTAGTCCTTCGCCAGAGAAGAATGGAAGGGATGTCCAAAAAAGCCTATAATATTGCAGTCATCAGACGGGCACTCCAGGTCTTCCTCTTCGGAGTCCTCTTTGCCGTTGTCGGTTCAATCCTCATCTACTTCTTTATCGGAGACGGCATCTATATGATGTTTGATTTCCTGATGATGATGGGGATCAGCATGGTGCTCGCGCTTCCCTTCATCCGTTTCGGGAAATGGGCCTGCATCCCCGCTGTCATCTTTATCATTCTCGGCTTTGTCTTAAGCACCATCCAGGGCCCTCTGTATCTGATGCCTCTTGGAATTCTCCCGGGAGATTATCTTCCGCGTGACTTCTTCCCGATCTTTCCCTGGATGGGAATTATGCTCCTCGGGTTTGCTATAGGCTCTGTTCTCTATCCGAAGGGAGAGAGACGGTTTAAGGTCCCGGACCCTAACAGATTCCTCCGTGTGCTTGCAAAAATCGGAACCTATCCGCTGCGGATTTATGTTCTGCACATTCCAGTGATTGCGATACTTCTTTTCATCATCTGCGCAGTCGCAGAGCTCTTCGGGTGCCACATAGGCGGAATATTTTAGAGAGGATATCGTATCGTCGTTCCTGCTGAACCGGCATCCATCTGCGCTGTTGCTGCCAATACCCGCTCTCTGTTACAGGACGATAAAGAGTTAGGGCTGAATAGTTACAAAAAAAGAGAATCAGGCAATCTTTCCGCCTGCGTTTGCACCGGGCACGCAGGTGAAGATTTCCTTAACAGTGATGACAACCAGGTCTTTGCACGGGTATGCTCCGGGCTTTTTTGCCTCAAGCATGTCACGCATCTTTTTGTGTTCCGGTGTGTCCTTCATAATCTCTGCAGTTCCCTTGAACTGGATGCAGTCGCCGATTTCGCGTGTCCAGACAAGGACTGAAACCTGCGGGTTTTCAAGGATGTTTTTCATCGTCTTGTTCATGAAGTTGTTGGCAATAAGGATTTTGTCATCCTCAACCATAACAGCTCCCATCGGAGCTACATTCGGAACACCGCTCTTTGATGCGGTTGCGAGATGGAAGATGCCTGCTTTTGTCATCTTCTCTTTCAGGTCAGGAGTAATTAACACCATACTATCATATTTTGTTTTCTATGTTCTTAATAGTTTCCTGTATCTCCGCCGCAAGGGAGGCTGTATCAAAAGCAGCAGGTCTCCACTCTTCAATCATAATTCTCCCCTTTGATGCGCGTCCTTTGACGAAAACAGCGCATCCCGGCTCCGGAAGCCTGTTTTCAGATGCCGCAAGCCAGACTCCGTTTGCGTTTTCCAGCGTCAGACCAGCCTCCCGGAGATGAATTATTCCGTCAACACAGATTTCCTCTTCCGCGGAGGATACGATCTTTACCGCGGCCCCGAATCCCACTGAAAGCTCAAGCTCGGTAAACTTCCCCGGACGGATTTCTGCATTGGAAATCTCAATCCTGTCTCCTTCGATGACGACAATATCAGACATCTCCCCCCAGAGTGCTGCGGAAATTTCTCTGCCGTTCTTCCCGCGGATGCGGATATTTTTCACCTTTGACTCTTTGTTTCTCCGGTTCACAAACTGCCGCACGGGAGATGTCGAAACGACTGTCCCGGAGATAACTGCCCGGTCACCGACATCCGCATCCTCCGCATCAATGGTTAAAACACTGATATCATGGCCGCAAAAGGAGACTTCCGCGGTATCTGAGGCCTGATACTCGATTACCCCCTCATCATCCTTCCGCACAACGCCGCGGATTGAAATTGAAGCTCCTTCGTCCACGTCCGCAAATATTTCCGGTGCCCAGGAAACGAGCCGTGCGGTCCCGCTTGCATCTCCTACGACAAATGCCTGAAGAGAAATCTCTCCCCCGTCGCGTTTTGCCACGGTTTTTACCGGGGAGACCGAAATAACCTTTACCTCGAGCGCCCCTTCCAGGGCCTCCGATTTCGGCGGTTTTTTAGTCTCCACAATCTCAACGCTGCTCTCCCGCATCGCAACAAACCCGACATCGCGCTTTCCGAATCTCGGTTTTGCAATCACCTCGACCACGTCCCCTTCGTGCAGCTCCAGAAGAGCCCGCGCCTTTTCGTCCCAGAGTGTCATCGAGGTGGTCCCGGTTGCATCGCCCAAGACGAGTTTTCCAACAGCTCCGGGCTCTTCATCCCCCTCCTGCATGGGAATCTCTTTTGGTCCCTCAATTGAAAGGACCTTTCCGTAGAATGATACAATCGCGGTCGCTGCTTTCGGGACATCTCCGATTTTGATATGGGACCTTCCCAGATCATCAACCACCATCATGGCGATGGTGACCTCGTCGAGAATTCCTGCATACTCGCGGGACTTTTTTTCCATCAGCTCTTCAAACTCTGCTTCGGAAACAAGATCGGAGACGAGGAGGTAGTGCATCATGGTTTTTTATGCCAGGAGGGAATCTGAACGGCAGCGGTCATATCCTCATAGGTTTCCGCTCTCCGCATGAGTTCTGCTTTGCCGTTATTTACCAAGACCTCCGCACAGCGCGGACGGGCGTTGTACTGCGAAGACATCGCATAGCCGTATGCTCCCGCGTCAAGCACTGCAATAATGTCTTTTGCACAGATTTCAGGAAGCATGCGGTCTGCGGCGATGATATCTCCCGTCTCACAGATGGGGCCTGTTACCGTGTAAAGTTCCCTATCAGGAAGGTCCGCCTTGTTTGCTGCCATTACTTCATGCCACGAGTCATACATCGCGGGGCGTATCAGAAGATTGAAACCGGCATCCACATTGACAAAGGTCTTGTGAACACGCTTTACCGAGTTTACCTTTGTCAGAAGAACAGTTGATTCTCCGACCATCCAGCGTCCGGGCTCAACCCAGAACGCAGGAGAGATTCCGGTGTTTTTGCAGGCCTCGACAAAGACCGGCGTAACTGCTGCTGCATATTCTTCAGGAGTCGGTGCCCTGTCCGGATTTTCCTTTCTGTGATAGGGGATTCCAAGTCCTCCGCCGAAGTCCACAAACTCGAGCTTTACGCCGAGTGCGGTAACCGCAGCTGCGGTATCCATGAGAACTTTGCAGGCAATCTTAAACGGCTCGGTCTCCAGAATCTGCGAACCGATGTGGCAGTGCATTCCGACAGGGTTGATGTACTCCATACCGAGGGCTTCCCTGTAGGCATCAAGAATCATCTCTGCAGGGATACCGAACTTGCTGTTTTTAATTCCGGTTGCAATCTTCGGGTGAGTCGGGACATCGATTTCCGGATTGACACGGAATCCGATTTTTGCCGTCTTTTTCAGTTCCTTTGTAATTGCATCAAGCAGACGCAGTTCATCGACTGAATCAACCGAGATTTTGATGCCGAGTTTTACTGCGGTACGCAGGTCCTCTTCGGTCTTTGAGCTTCCGTTAAAGAGAAGTTTTTCAGGGGAAATTCCCGCATCAAGAGCCTCACGCAGTTCTCCCGCGGAAAAGATGTCAGCTCCCGCCCCCTCTTCGGCGAGTGTCTGTAAGATTACCGGGTTTTCATTCGCTTTTGCAGCATAGAGCAGCTGGACATTCGGCGTGTATTTTTTAAGGGCTGCCTCGTAGCGGCGGAAGTTTTCCTTTATGTGCACTTCGTCTGTTACATAGAGAGGAGTGCCGAACTTTTCGGCGAGCGCCGCACAGTCCGCTCCTCCGCAGAATAAGTGTCCGTTTTTGACTTCAAGTGAAGTGGGAAGGTTCATGTATCTCCCCTGATTCCTGCTTTTCTCATGCGCTCAATTGCTTCATTAATCCGGTCAACAGGTCTTGTGATGGCAAACCTGACAAATCCTTCGCCGCTTACACCAAATCCGTTTCCGGGGGTTACAACAATTCCTGCATTGAGCATCTGCTCAGTGAATGCCTCGGCGTTTTTGACCTT
>JAGHSU010000162.1 GCA_018065685.1 Candidatus Methanocorpusculum equi
CTACTGCGGTGTGGACCTTCTCCCGCTCGAAGGAGGGGGATACACCTGTCTTGAGGTCAACGGAACACCCAACTGGCACTGCATGACAGCCCCGATTCCGCGGCTTCTTGCAGAATATCTGGTTGAACAGGACAAACTGCAGAGACGGTAAGTCCGGAGCCTTTAAGGGAAAGCAGATAAGAGAGTAAAAATAATTATAAGGTAATCTTTAGAGATTAGAAACTCAGATTAGAAAATTATAGGAAGCAACTAACTATGAAAGCATGCATCATGTGCGGCGGAGAGGGAACAAGACTGCGCCCCTTAACCTTCGAACGCCCGAAACCCTGTATTCCGATTGCAAACCGCCCGTCCATTGTCCACCTGGTAACGCACCTTGCAAACCTCGGATTTACTGATATCGTAATTACCATCGGATACTTAGGTGATGATATCCAGAAGGCATTAGGCGACGGCTCTCTTTACGGCGCAAACATCACCTATGTCTCGGAAGAGATTAAGCTCGGGACCGCAGGCTCTGTTAAAAACGCGCAGAAGTATCTGGAAGATGCTCCGTTCCTCGTTGTCGGAGGAGACCACATGACCGACTTAAATCTCCTTGAGTTCTACCGTGCACACATGAACTCCTCGGCTGTTGTGTCAATCGGTCTGATGAGCATTGAAGACCCGCGTGAGTTCGGAATTGCAGAGCTCGATGCCAACCTGCGTATCCACCGCTTTAAGGAAAAGCCGCATCCGGGAGAGATCTTCTCGAATCTGGCAAGCACTGGTATTTATGTCTGCGACCCGGAAATCTTCAGGATGATTCCGGAAAATACCAAGTTCGATTTCGCAAAGGACTTATTCCCGCTTATTATGCAGCGCGGTCTGCAGATTAACGGCTGGCTTGCCCGTGGAAACTGGACAGATGTCGGAAGCCCTGCGATGCTCCGTGCCGCGGAAAAATGGAAGCTGCAGGAAAATGTTTCAACCAGTGTTCTGGGGTCGGTAAATATCAAAGACGGCCATGTCGCAGGTCCGGTCTCGTTCGGGGACGGGATTACCCTCGGGTCCGGAAGCCGTGTGGTGGGGCCGGTTCTTCTGGGAAACCATGTTACCATCGGGGACAATGTATTAATCGGACCCTATACCAGTATCGGGGACAACTGTGTGATTAAGAACAACTCTAAGATTTTCTCTTCATCGGTCTACAGAGGGGCTGTTATCGGGGAAAACACAACGCTATCCGGTTCCATTGTTGATATCAGCACGACAATCGGGGACAACTGTTCGATTGAGCACAACACGGTAATAGGCCCCCGCTGTGTTCTGAGAAACAACATCACGGTCCACTCGGGAACCCGTATCTGGCCTGATGTTATCATTGAGGAAGGGAAAACCGTGCAGGAAAATGTGTTAAATGATGCATATGACACCCGGTGCGAGGGGTCATAACTTTTTTTATTTTTAGTTTATTTTATTTTTAGTTTATAGATTTCCCATCCGTTCCCCAATCAGGTAGTGCCGCCTGCTTTCAGTAATCCGGACACGCAGTTTTGTACCGACAGGGTATTCTTCCATAACCACGATGTTCTGATACGTCTTATCCCGCACCGTCACACTTCCCGCACATTCATGTTCTGTTACGATGCAGTCCAGCTCTTTTCCGACGAGGGCCGCGCAGTTTGCATCATAGATGATGTTTACCGCATCAGTAAGAGCTTTTGACCGTGCTTTTTTCACCGGCTCAGGGATGCGCTTCCATTTTGCGGCAGGTGTTTTCTGCCGTACGGAAAACCGTGTGATATTGACTTTTCCCGGTTTTGTCCTGAGGACCTGGGCTACTGATGCTTCTGCATCCTCATCGGTTTCGCCGGAGAATCCTGCGATGTAGTCGGTACAGATTCTGATATCCGGATAGCGTTTCCGTGCCCGCTGCACGATATTCTCATAGTCTTCTGCTGTGTATCGCCTGCCCATCTGTTTCAGGACAGTATCTGATGCGGACTGCACGGGGATGTGAAGGAAGAGGAATATCTTCGGGTGCTGCAGGACTTCGAGGTATTCGTCCAGAATCGGAAGAAGCGTGTCCGGGTTTGCCATCCCCACACGAATCATGAAGCGTCCGTCGAGACTGCAGAGTTCGCGTAAGAGGTCCGGGAGCCGCTTTCCAAAGTCTTCATCCTCTTCGGTAAAGTCAAGTCCCCAGGATGCGGTATCCTGAGCAGTCACCTGCAGCTCGCACGCTCCGTTTGCGATGCATGCTTTTGCCTGCTGGAGGATGTCTGCTGTGGGGAAGCTCACCAGTTTTCCCCGTGCAAGGCGTGTTATGCAGTAGGTGCAGTGTTCGCTGCAGCCGCGCGCAATCTGGAGGACTGCGGTTGTTGTCTGCGGCATGGTCCCTGTTTTTTTCCAGCACTGGTGAATGGTGTCCGGGGGGATGATGCATGCTTTGGGGAACTGTGACCGGAGCCGGTCTTCTGCAATCGGCGGGAGACACCCCGTGATAAAAAGCTGTTTTTTCTCAAAGAGCGTTAAGCGCTCGTACATGTGCTGTTCGGTTTTTTCGATGACAACACAGGTGTTGATGAGGACTGCATCTGCATCCAAGGGAGAGGAGACCAGTCTGCAGCCGTTTGCTTTGGCGATTTCATGGATTTTTTCCGTGTCTCCCGTGTTATAGGTACACCCGTAGGTCTCGGTGTAGAGAGCAAGATTTCTGAGACGGTCAAACGGAGAGTCGCCTAAGCATTCCATGCAGTATCTATTTGCGCGCAAAGGAGATAAAGGATAGGAAAATGAATGAGTAAGTATCAGATGCAGTACAGCGGGGATTGCTGCCTGCAGCATCAAAAAGAATAAATGAAACGGCGGTAAATACAATACTAATTTATAATCGGGGATATAAGATGGATAAAGAAACATACCTGACAGGCACACTGGAAATCCGTCAGGGAGAAAACATAATTACCCTGCGCAGAGCCGGGCGCGGGGACATGCCGGCAATCAGTGACGCCATCTATCAGGAATACGGTACAACCTACTACAAGGACTTTGTCTACGATGCTGACAAACTCTACGCATACCTCAGCAGCGAAGGCAGATTTTCTGCGGTTGCGGAACTGAACGGAGAGCTTGCCGGTCATATGGGAACATGGGAAGAGAAACTGTTCCCGGGCATCTGGGAAATGGGCATGGGGATTGTATTCAGACAGTTCAGAGGACACAATATCCTGGCATATCTGGGAAAATATCTGTTAGCATACAACATAGATGTCTCAAAAGCACGCGGCCTGATGGGACACAATGTTCTAACGCACAGCATCTCCCAGAAACAGTCAGAACAAGGCGGCATGGTTGTAAACGGATTCACTCTGAACTTTGTCCCATCCGACATCCTGATTAGTACGTTTACCAGACACAAAAATCCCGAAACGGTAAACGAAAAAAGTTCATACTGCTACCACTATGCAAACCTGACGCCCGATACAAAAGAAAAGACCGTCTATCTCGCTGACGAGGTAACAGACTGCGTACAGTACATCTACAATACCCAGAAACTGAAACTGGTCTGTACATCTGACGGATTCGCAGAACCTGCTGATAAAAGCACACTCGTCTGCGATATAAACACACGTTTCGGATATGCCGCGATACAGGTTCCGGAGATCGGCAGCGATTTTGCGGAAAGGTGCAGAAAAGCACTCACCTCAATGAAGGAAAAAACATTACCACCGTTGACCTATCATTTTCCGCAGACTCACCGGAAGCACTGTTCGCCTACGAAGAAGCAAAGAAAGCCGGTTTCTTTTTCAGTGCTCTCTTTCCAAATACGGAACGCGGCGATATAGTGGTGATGGAAAAGATCTCCTCCAGGGTGGCCTATGAAGACCTTGAACTTACCGAAAACGCACAGATGCTGCTTGATAAAATCAGATGCCTGATGCCGGACGCCAAAAAGTAACGCCCCTCGTCCGGAAGTCGTACACTCTGTTTCTAACACTTCAGCCCCTGCTTTCGCATCAGGGATGCCGGTTGGCCGGTGCTGCCCCGGTCGGCAAAAATCGCGGGAATTCGCACAGATTCGCGAATTTACCGGAAAGAGCCGCGCCGACCGGTACAACAGCCCGTAAAATACCCGTGGGTTACACCAAAATCCATTACGAAACTACTATTAATCCTGCAGTCAAATAATATATTATCACTACTTGTGGTGAACACTATGGAATTCAACGGAGTAACTATTGAAGATACTTACGCAGAAGGCTTTCCGGTCTGGACAGCCCGTGTAATTATCACTGCAGTAACGAAAGACTGGGCATACAAGGCAGCAACCGAGGCCACCGGATTTGCAACATCCACCATCGGCTGCCCGTGCGAGGCAGGAATTGAGAAGTTCCTTCCGCCGGAAGAGACTCCTGACCACCGCCCCGGATTTGCAATCCTTATCTGCTGCGGAAAGAAGGCATTAAAGGAACAGGTTTTAGAGCGTGTTTCCGAGTGTGTCTTAACTGCACCGACCACTGCTGTCTTTAACGGACATGCAGGCGAAGAGGAGATCATTCCGATTAAGCTCCACTTCTTCGGCGACAAGTTCGAGAAGAAGGTCGAGGTTGGCGGAATCCAGTGCTGGTCCATCCCGATTATGGGCGGAGATTTCATTGTTGAAGAGGAAATCGGCGCAATCAAGGGTGTCGCAGGCGGAAACTTCTTAATCCTCGGCGAGTCCCAGATGTCCGCATTAGTTGCAGCAGAGGCAGCAGTTGATGCAATCAGAGGCGTTGCAGGAACCATCACCCCGTTCCCGGGAGGAGTTGTCTCATCCGGTTCAAAGGTCGGTTCCCTTTCCTACAAGTTCATGAACGCATCCACCAACGAGAAGTTCTGCCCGACCATCCGTGCAGCAGTTCTTGAGAAGGGCTTAGAGACCCAGATTCCTGAAGGCGTCAAGGCAGTCTATGAGATTGTTATCGACGGTGTCTCCGAAGCAGCAGTCAAGGAGGCAATGAAGGCAGGTGTCCAGGCAGCATGCAGAGTCCCGGGCGTTGTAAAGATCACCGCAGGAAACTACGGCGGAAACCTTGGTCCTTTCAAGTTCATGCTGAAGGACTGCATCTAATTTTTTTCTTTTTTCCGGTGTTGCCAAAGACCGCAGACAGCTCTGTCTCCGGATAATATTTTCATACTGTGGATACCTTCTCCCACCGCACCCCATCTATATACTTCCCCACGCGCGGCATCCCCACCTCCGCCGAACCAAAAATCCCCTGCCCCATCATCAAACCCTCGAAAAAAACACCACTCCTCCGAACCCCATATATAAACCTATCTTTTTCAGACCCATAAAAATCAAAAAACATAAAATCCGGCCTCCAATCTTGAAAAAACCCGTAATTCCGCTGGATTTATATCCTCATCCTGCACATGAATATAGGTACGCGGTGAGGCAGGGCCATCCATGGATGTCCAAAAGCATCCGGAACCTTCCATGACCATCCAAAGTCATACCCCTGCCAGTTACCGCATACATTAATACCAACCAATAGGCAATCGAATTAAAAATCGAGGAAACTTAATGGCACAGGGAAAATTCGCAGCAAGAAAATTAGTCAGCAACGCCAAGAAATTCCGGTGGAGCGACTCAGTTTATGCACGCAGAGCGCTTAAACTGAAACTGAAGGCAGACCCGCTTGAGGGAGCACCGCTCGGCAGAGCAATCGTTCTCGAAAAGGTCGGTGTCGAAGCAAAACAGCCGAACTCGGCAATCAGAAAATGTGTCCGTGTTCAGCTCATCAAAAACGGCCGTCAGGTCACTGCATTCGCAGTCGGCGACGGAGCAATCAACTTCATTGATGAACACGACGAAGTTACCATCTGCGGTATCGGCGGACGTGCAGGACGTTCAATGGGTGACATTCCGGGAGTCCGTTTCGTTGTAATTGCCGTAAACGGCGTTACCTTAAACGAACTGGTCTTAGGACGTCAGGAGAAGGCACGGAGGTAAATAGAATGGCAGATGAAGCAACCTCCAAGATTCTTCTCTTCAACAAGTGGGACACCTCTGAAGTCGTGGTAAAAGACCAGGGACTTGTCCGCTATATCACCATCACCTCCACCGAGGTCCCGAGCTCCTGCGGAAGACTTACCCAGCAGCAGTTCACCAAATCACAGATGGCCATTGTTGAAAGACTCATCAACCGCCTCATGCAGACCGAACACAACACCGGTAAAAAGATGCTGTGTACCAAGATGGTTATGGATGCATTCGACGAAATCAACAAAAAGACCAAGCAGAACCCGCTTCAGGTCTTAGTTGATGCAATCGGAAACGCAGCACCCCGTGAGGAAACCGTCCGTCTGAAATACGGCGGTATCAACGTCCCGAAGTCAGTCGATTCCGCACCAATCAGGAGAGTCAACACTGCACTTCGCTACATCGCCCTTGCAACCTGGAAGGGATCACACAAAACAAAGAAGCCCGCACACCTTGTCCTCGCCAATGGATTAATCATGGCAGCAAAGGGAGATGCAAAGTGCTTCTCTGTCGGAAAGAAGGAAGAAGTCGAGCGTATCGCAAAGTCGGCACGCTGAGTTAATCTGAATTAATATTAGTAAGGTGTAAACAATGTCACGCGGAAAAAAGATGGTTGACCGTATTACGGTGCTCATGAACGATGCAGCACACATCCGTAATATCGGTATTGTAGCACACATTGACCACGGAAAGACCACCCTTTCCGACAACCTGCTTGCAGGTGCCGGAATGC
>JAGHSU010000141.1 GCA_018065685.1 Candidatus Methanocorpusculum equi
CGGCCGTTGCCGGTCCGACACCTGGTAAATCCTCAATTTCTATTTCCGGCATATCTTCTTTCTCCTTATGTCTGAGATATAGTGTGTGTACAACAGATGACGGGGTTTCTGATCCCGTCATTTTCATTTTGGATTTTAGTGTTGTTACAACTAAGAAATCGACGTCTGGGTATATAAACCCCTCACCGCGCGGTGCGGAAGTGTCCGTGTTTGCGGAATCAGATTTTTTTCTGACTTATATTTTGCCTCTGATTGTGGTTTCAGGAAGAATATGCAGTGTTTTTCACTTTCGCGAAATACCCGTTTAAATATATAAATATATCGGGTTCGACATCTATTTTCCCGGGAAAACCCCGGGGCAGCGGTTTTGGCATCCATCCATACCGGATTCAGAACATACAGTAAAACAGAGGGAAACAGGCACCTAATCTAACGAGGGTATTAAATAGTGAGGACGCTAATAGTTAAGGGATATCGATGGAGATTAAAATCACCTCTAATACCAGAAATGAGCTCCTGAGCCGCAGTGAGCTTGCATTCACCGTCTCCTACGACGGTGCAACCCCGTCCCGTATGGACATCGCGGCAAAAATCGCAGCACTTCAGAACGCAGCTGTTGAAAATGTTGTCCTCTCTCCGCTTGCAGGACGCTTCGGACAGAGAGCAGTTAACGGTGTCGCCAGAATTTATGACTCGGCAGATGCCCTGAAAGCAACCGAAAACGCATATATAATTGCGCGCGGACAGCCGAAGGCAGAAGCCGCACAGGAGTAAAACCATGGCAGCAAAGAAGCCGGCAAAGAAGGAAGCACCGAAACGCAGTGCACTTTACAACGTTGACAAGGAAGGAAAGGCAACCCCGACCCATAGAACCTGCCCGAAGTGCGGAGCAGGCGTCTTCCTCGCAGAACACAAGGACAGATTCGCATGCGGTAAATGCGGATACACCGAGTTCAAAAATTAATAAAATACAGCAGATATGCCCGAAAAAAGGGTTCTCGGCATTGAAGGGACGGCATGGAACTTCAGTGCCGCTGTTTTTGACGAAGACTTAGTCTGTCTTCATTCCGCACCGTACTCACCTCCGTCCGGGGGTATTCATCCGCGCGAGGCGGCACAGCATCACGCAGCAGTTGCAGCGGATGTGGTGGGAAAAGCACTCGCAGAAGCGGGCGGAAAAATTGATGCAGTCGCATTTTCAATAGGCCCGGGACTCGGGCCGTCGCTTCGGACCGCGGCAACTGCTGCGCGCACGCTTGCATTAAAGCTGAATGTGCCGCTCATCGGGGTAAACCACTGCGTGGCGCACGTGGAAATCGGACGCTGGTACACGAAGTTTCAGGACCCGATTGTCCTCTACGCATCCGGCGCAAACACGCAGGTCCTCGGATTTTTAAACGGCAGATACCGCATCTTCGGAGAGACACTGGACATAGGTCTTGGAAATGCGCTTGACAAGTTTGCACGAAGCCACAACCTCCTGCACCCGGGAGGCCCCCTGATTGAAAAGCTCGCAAAAGAAGGAGCCTATATTCCTCTCCCCTACACAGTAAAGGGAATGGACCTCGCCTTTTCAGGGCTGATGAGCGCCGCAAAGGAGGCATCACAGCGCGGGTGCAGAATGGAGGATGTCTGTCACTCGTTCCAGGAGACTGCGTTTGCGATGTGTGTCGAGGTGACCGAGCGCGCGCTGGCGCACACCGGAAAGGATGAGGTGGTTCTTGTCGGAGGCGTCGGGGCAAACGAGCGCCTGCAGGAGATGCTTGCATGTATGTGCAAGGAGCGCGGCGCAAAGTTCATGGCTCCCCCGCGGATGTATATGGGAGACAACGGGGCAATGATCGCCTATACGGGAAAGGTCATGCTTGAATCAGGCGCTGTCATCCGGGTTGCCGACTCGACAGTTAATCCCTATTACCGTTCGGACCAGGTGGATGCGGTCTGGCGCGCGGATGCAGGAAAACTTTTTGCCCCCGGGCAGTCGGAGACTGCGGAGCGCGGGGCTGAGGCTGCAGTTGATTTAACCGGAAAAGACGCGGTAAAGACGCGTCTTTCCAAAGGATACCGTGCACCTGCTCTTGACTCGATGCTTATTACCGAACGGACACGGGCTGAAGCGCGCTGTATCTCCGCAGCACGAAGAGCAGGGGTCCCTGTGCCTGTTATCCGCGATGTTTCAAAGACCTCTCTTACGATGGAAAAAATCGAAGGAGATGTGCTTAAGTATGTCATAACACCTGCGTATGCGGAGTCGGCAGGGGTGACCGTCGGAAAACTGCACAAAGCAGGACTCGTCCACGGAGACCTTACCACCTCGAATATGATCTGGCGCGCACCGCACGTCTACCTCATCGACTTCGGTCTCGCACAGATGACCACAGAGATTGAGCCGCGGGGTGTGGATATCCATGTGCTGTTCCAGACGATTGAAAGCACCACGGAACACCCGGATGCGCTGCGCGCGGCATTTATCAAAGGATACACCGCAGCATTTTCCGATGCGGCCGAGGTCCTTGAGCGGGAACATGAAATTGAACTCAGGGGCCGGTATTTATGATTACGATTGTAACCGGGAATGCAGGTAAAGCAGCAGAGGTCGCTGCATTTTTTGCAGGCATCGAGGAGGTTTCTGCAGTAAAGCTCGATCTTCCCGAACTGCAGTCCTCCTCCCTTGAAGAGATTGCACGGCAGAAGGCACAGAAGGCATATGATATTCTGCAGCGTCCGCTGATTGTGGATGACACAGGGCTTTTTGTCGAAGCACTGAACGGATTTCCCGGGCCTTATGCCGCATATGTGCAGGACACCATCGGAAATGCAGGACTTCTTTCCCTTCTTTCGGACAAGGAGGAGAGGCGCGCGTACTTTGAAACGGTGATTGCCTTTGCGGATAAAACGGGTATCCACACATTTTCTGGAAGGGTGTACGGAAGTATCACCAAAATCCCTCGCGGATGCGGTGGATTCGGGTATGATCCAGTCTTTTTGGCAGGAGACAAAACGCTTGCAGAGATGACGACAGAAGAGAAAAACCATGTTTCCCACCGTGCAAATGCGCTCCGTTCCTTTAAGGAATGGTATAGTAACCAGCGGAATGGTTAATATCTTGGACAGCAAATATAATTAACACAAAAAATATCAGGTATTGTTTATGAGATTTCCAGAAGCAGAAGCAAGAACCCTTAATGTAAAGGTTTGCATGAAATGCAATGCACGTAACGCTATTCGCGCAACAACATGCCGCAAGTGCGGATCAACCGATCTCCGCCCGAAGAACAAGGAAAGAAAGGCAGTCTGATTCTTTTCTTTTTTTCCCGGCGTATTTGCCGGATGTTTGTATGTAACCGGTCTTTTTGAAAAATCCAGTCAGGTTGCGGCTTTTTTGGCTCTTTGCTCCCGAAAGAATTCCCAATCCATTTTCATCGGAGAGGGGTACAGAGGATACAGAATAGAAATGTCTATTGCACAGCCACTGCAAATAAGAAAGTATGTTTAAAGACGAAGACTGCGCTGAAGATGAGATAACTGCAGAAGAGCTGACAGATTTCGCATTCGGTCTGTTTACCGTCTATGCCGCACAGCGCTTCGAGGCAGAGGGAAAGAGGCTGTATGCGGAGCTTTCATCTCCGGATACGGCTGCAGTGTTAAATGCCGTTTCTGCTGATTTTGCTGCATTATGTCCTGATATGGCAGAACCGCTGTCCATGTTCGGGGATACAGAGGATATCCTCTCTTTCTACCGCTCGGGAGAGGGAATTTACCCCACACGGACCATGCACTTGTTCTGGATTCATCAGAATGCCCCGCAATCCACCCCGGATGCATGCAGCAGGGAAGAGGCCGGAAAGTGGCTGCTCTTCATCCCTTCGGCAGAAGCGGATGATGCATGGGTAAAAATCCGTGACGCAACGGCAGCAGGAGAGCTTGGAATCGGTGCAAAAGCGAGTACGGCACGTTCCGCGTCCGGCGCGCGTGACGGGCGGATGGTCATCTATGTCTTTACAAAGAGCTGGGAGGACGAGGCAGATGTGATGCGCGTCAGAGAGCAGCTGAAAGCAATGGGATTTACAGACCGCATCGGGTATAAGAGAAACATTGACACCTATGCAGGTGAGTACCGCGAAAAAGGAAAGCGGGTTACATACTACTCAGTGTAGGGTTTTTGAGAAACACCACCCCCTCTATTTTATTAGTGCAATAGCACTACAATAACTGCCCGCCGGAACCTATCTCCTTAGAAAAGAGTATTTTTTGCCGCATCAGAGATAGTCACTCTTTTTGGAGAAGCGGAAGAAGAGAACGGTAAAGCGGTTCAATATCAGTTGTAAGAGTGCACCACACCTCTTCGAGATCAACTGTCGCATATCCGTGAATGAGTTTGTCCCGCATTCCGGCCATCTCTCTCCAGGGAATCTCCGGGTGATCCTCCCGAAATTCCATGGGAACTCTTTTTGCTGCTTCACCAATGAGTTCAAGCGAACGGATAAAAGCATTCTGATAAAATGGACGGGCGTAGAACTCCTCTTCAGTGATGCGCGGGAGTTCAGCCTGAATGAGTTCTATCTGCTCTATGATGTCCGAGAGAAGTATCTGTGTATCTTTCTTCATACAGCAGCCCCCTGCACCGGTTCGCTGAAGCACTCAATCATGTCTCGTTCGATGTAGCGGCGAAGCAGCGGTTTTGTCTGGTTTAGCGGGATAAGGTCAACTTTTCGCCCGAGCAGGTCTTCGAGACGGTCGATGAGGTCAACTGTCTGGAAGAGACTGATGTTTTTACCTGGTATGCGGGTGTATGCGAGGTCGATGTCGCTTTCCTGTGTGTCTTCTCCGCGGGAGACAGAACCGAAGAGATAAAGTCGTTCGATGCCAAAACGGCCGCACAGCTCGGAAGAATGTGCGTCGAGTTTTTTAAGGACTTCATCTCTGATGCTCTGATATGCTGACATAACGAATGGGTTTGTATGTAATATATTTATTTGATGTTTAACGATATGATTGTTTTCACACCCGCATGTGAGACGTATGAGAAAATTCGAAAATACCACATTTTCTGCCAAACCGGAAAATTACTATGCTTTAACGTCATAATTTCCGTTGAGATACTGCGCAAATCCCCCGTATTCACCGGCGTTTTGGAAGCGGTTTTGCAACGGGGATACCTAATATCTCTTTTGCCCCGCCGAATACGTCCCGCGCGGCATGGGAAAGTCCCAAAGATGCCGCCCATTCATCAAAGACTGCGACCGGCTTGTTCAGGAGCGCTGATATCTCTTCGGCAAGTTCTGGTGCAAGACTTCCCGCAAGTGCCACCGAGGCATCCGGATGCAGCAGAAGAAGCGACGCGCACTCCATCGCAGCCCACATGGCAACTGTGGGCTTCCGGTACTTTTCCTCCATGTGGTGGGAGACACCTGCTGTGGTAAACGCTTCGTTTGCGGAAACCTCTCCGCTGTCAATGCGCCGGATGGCATCAACATCAAGGGCTCCGTGCTGGGTTCCCGGTGCAAATACACAGGCATCGAACGCGCCGATGATTTTATTGTTGGAAACCAGGAGGGATACGGTATTTGAGCTGATGTCTGACACCACAAAGCTATCTTCGTTCAGCTTCTGCCGGACAAGGTAGGCAATTCCGATTTTTTCAGGACTGGTTTGGTGTGAGTAAATCTTAAAGCGCGGGTCTGTATCCGAGCCGCGGTGAATCCCCGGAAATGCCACCGCAGGGATATCGGAGGCTGAAATAACATCAAAGACGCGGGTGCCTCCTCCTATGTGTTTTCCTGCGCCCTCGCGTGTAACAACCCCGCGGTTCTTCAGGGATTTTACGTCACAGATAGAATTGAAGTTGTCACCCATCGAGTAGCAGAGGGCGATGCCTTCAATCTCTGAAAGCGAACAAATCTGTTCTAAATCCGACAGTTCAAATGATGCCGCAGCTTCACGGGTGATTTTAAAATGCTCTCCCGTGTCTGCGGCAAAACGAAGGGAAGTTGTTCCGTGATCAATCCCGATAAACATACGTGTTAATGTATGTTGCTCACCTATATATTAGTTCAATGGATACAGGTACGTACTATGACGCGCTGGAAGTTCCGGCAGCTTCCTCAATTGACGTCGTAAAAAAATCATATATTTCTCTCGTAAAGAAGTATCATCCTGACAAAGCCGAAGGAGATGAAGCAAAACAGGATGAGTACAACGAGCGTCTTCTAAAGATTATGGAAGCCTGGGAATTCCTCTCCGACCCCGAAAAAAAGGCGGAATATGATGCAGAACTGCTCGAAGAAAGGAAGTCCGGGGTTGCCGTGGAGTCCGGCAGCGGGGTGCGTGGAAAGAAGATGTCCGGTATGGCGAAAAAAAGCGGGGATATCGAGACCGACTATCCTATTTCTATGGCGCTTGCGGCATACGGCAAAGGAAAGATTCCTATGCGCGTCGCAGGAGAACATGTTGCGGTCAAAGTATACCCCGGTGTCCGCCGCTACCGCATTGAAGGAAGGGGTGTCCCTGCTGAAGGGGGTAAATCGCGCGGAGACCTCTATGTGAACCTGAAGGTCATCCCCGAAGAGCGGTGGGAGATTGATGAGAAGACGAACAATTTAATCTGCCGTATGCAGATTCCGGCAAAGGTTGCCGAAAAAGGCGGACAGTACCCTCTGCAGCTGTTAATTAACCGGGTCATTAAGGTAAGTATTCCTGCAGGGGTAAAGACCGGGGACCGGTTTATGCCGATAGAAGGAAAGGGGCTTGGGGTTATGTCTCCGAAAAAAAGAGGGAACATTGTTATCGTCGCTGAGATCGCGGAGAAAAAAGGACTGTTCGGATTCTTTAAGAAATAAGTTGTGAAAAAGACAGCTTGTGAAAAAACAGGGGAGAGTTATGTTCCGTGATTCCACGAGGACATGTACTCCTTTTGTTCTGCGGTCAGTTCATCCACGCCTGCGCCGACTGATGCAAGTTTTAAGCGGGCAATGTATTCATCGATTTCTGCGGGGACGTCGTGGACTCCTGCAGTAAGTTCTTTTCCGTGTTTTGCGGCGTATTCAACAGAGAGTGCCTGTACCGCGAAACTTAAATCCATAACCTCAATGGGGTGCCCCATTCCTTTCGGGGTTGCGAGGTTTACCAGACGACCTTCGGCTAACAGATGCAGTTTTTTGCCGTTTACCACATAGGTGTCGATTCCGTCGCGGTGCTCTGTCGCGGAGGCATTTGCTGAAAGCCAGGCCGCATCAATTTCATTGTTGAAGTGCCCTGCGTTTGCAAGGAGCGCACCGTCTTTTATCAGCGGGAAATGCTCTTTGGTGATAATTGAACAGTTTCCGGTGGTTGTTATGAAAAGGTCACCTGTCTTTGCAGCATCCTTCATCTTCATGACATCAAAACCATCGAAGTGTGCCTGCAGGGCGCGGCGCGGGTCAACTTCTGTTACAATGACGCGCGCACCAAGAGACCGTGCTTTGGAGGCAACCCCGCGTCCGCAGTATCCGTATCCGGCAACAACAATATGTTTACCTGCAACAAGGCAGTTTGTGGTAAGCATAATGGATGAGAGGGCACTTTCGCCTGTTCCATGAACGTTATCGAAGTAGTGCTTCATCGGAGTGTCGTTTACCGCGATGACCGGAAATTCCAGTTTTCCTTCCGCCTCCATTGCACGAAGGCGGTGAATGCCTGTTGTGGTCTCTTCACATGCGCCGATAATCTGAGACAGGCAGTCACGGCGCTCTGTGTGGACTCTTCCGATTAAATCCATGCCGTCGTCGATGGTAAGCGTCGGTTTTGCATCTAAGACGCGGTCGATTGCCTCATAGTACTCTTCGGTTGAGCAGCCGCGCTTTGCATAGCAGGCGATGCCTCCTTTCCGGAGAGCGTCAGCCACATCGTCCTGTGTTGATAAGGGGTTGCATCCGGTGATGTAAACATCTGCCCCTCCTGCCTTCAGTGTCCGCACCAGACAGGCGGTCTTTGCCTCGACATGAAGCGCCATGCCGATTCTCTCTCCGGAAAGCGGTTTTTCCTCTTCAAAGCGTCTGCGGATTGCCTGCAGAACGGGCATATACTGATATGCCCACTGTATTTTCTGTTCACCGGAATGTTCCATACCTATCTATTGGTGCTCTCGGGTTATAGAGTTACGTAAAAATAGTTCTGATATTTTCCGGTGCAAATCGTCGGGATGGAAAACCTGCAGTGGTGCTGTTTACCCGGGATAAAAAAATGGTGGTAAAAATGAGTTATTCTTCGTCTTTGATATTGACGTAGTCAATCTTGTTCAGTTTTGTCCGCGGCATCTCATGGAGAATTGAGACCTTCTTCGGGCAGCTCCAGCGGTTGAGGTGTTCGCGTGCGTAGCTCTGGATGGATTCAACTGCCTCCTCATGGTTCATCGAAGGGTCGTTTAAGGTGACATAGAGTTTAATCCTCTCATCGGTCTTCCAGGGCATTCCAACCGCGCAGACCTCTTTAATGAGAGGGCACCCGCCCATCGCAGTTTCAACCATGGTGGGGTAGACATTGAATCCGTTTACCTTAATCATGCGTTTGAAGCGTGATTTGAAGATGATATAGTCATTTTCTGCGACGGTTACGATATCTCCCGTGTGGAGCCAGATTTTTCCATCCTCATGAAGTTTCAGGACATCATCTGTTGCTTCCTTATTTCTGTAGTAACCTTTCATCAGGCCGAGGCATCTGAGACAGAGTTCACCCTCAGTGTCTTGGGGAACGATATTACAGGTGCCCGGTTCAACGAGACAGATTTCCGTGTGCGGAAGCGGGCGTCCCACACATCCTTCGGGCAGTTCATCATAATCTGATTCTGTAAGGATACAGCATCCGCAGGATTCGGTAAGTCCATACCCCGGGAGGAACTTTGCACTCATAAATGCATTGTATTTTGCGGCAAGTTCAGGAGATACGCGGTCTCCGCCTGATGCGATGTAGGATATGAATGAGACATCCTCGTCTTTTAAGTAGTCGTACATCCGTTCAAACATCGTAGGAACACAGGGAACGGTATCCACACGCTC
>JAGHSU010000112.1 GCA_018065685.1 Candidatus Methanocorpusculum equi
CGCTGCAGGGGTCAGGAGCTATGACCACCTCAATTATAGCACGGATTTTAAACTACCGTCCGCTTCAGGCAATCGGTCTTGTAACCTTTGGAAGCATCCTCCCATGTCTTACGGTCTCGCTTGGCGTCTCCTCCCTGGTAAAACTCTGGGAAATTAATCCCGTGCTGGCAATTCTGGAAGGGATTGCCATAGCGGGTCTCATCATCCTTATTGCCTTCCTCTGGAACAAATTTACGCGGAAACTTGCCGAGAAGGCAAAAGAGAGGAGAAAAGCAGATGCGGGGGCTGCGGAAAAACTCACTGGATGCCATATTTGGTAAAGATGGAAAGTAATCCGGCACCCGCTGGAATGCGGAATTAAACTAATTAATAAGAGATACTGAAAGACCCTCTCTTTATCCGGAAAAAGAGAGACAGTCTCCGGAAAACCAGGTATCCGGAAAACCAAGGCTTTGACTCATGCGACTGCATATCCGTGAACAACTGATACCATGGAACATGCGGATGGACTGATGTCTGCAAAGAGATATGACTGCAGGGGGATTTGCCGCACTGGTGCGGTATCGTGAGATTTTACTATAAGAAATGACATATAATATTATGAATTAACACTCATGCGTTCCGAGGTATTGTATCAGTACGATCTTCCGATAGAGCTTTTGGATGAGATTCCACGCACCGAAGAGGTTCTCGAAGTCATCTATGCCAGATCGAAGGAAAAATATCTGATTCCTATTCTTGTTACCCGTGAGCGCATCCTCTGGGCATACCCCGAGACATCTGTTGTCTACCGCGTATATGCAATGCAGTATGTCGATCTGGTATCTGTATATGTCCGCTTCTTATCTCCGCCGCTTCCGTCCGTTATCCAGTTCACCACGGTAAATAAGCAGAAATACACCTTCTCCAGTCTGCAGGCGGACAAACAGCAGATTCGTGCCCTGCTTATGACTATTTCTGATGAAATGCATCAGATGGCAGGAAAAGACTGGGTTATTTCGCAGAAGAAAACACTGTTAAATGAAGAGTACTGGGCGGATGAAATGGTGCACCGCGGTGCAGAAATTATCGGCACCGGGGTGTGTGCAGCAGAGGGTACAACTGCCGGCACCGCATCTTCTGATGCTGATTTCTTCGAGGAACAGCCGCTTCCGGGGAAAGGGTGCTTTGAATCAAACGAGACTCTGTTTTCGCATTTTGCAGCCGAAGGAGAGGATGTCTTCGAAGAGGATAAACCCGCTGAAAAGAATACATCAGAAGACTCCTATACCGCAGCTGATGAAAAGGTCGCACGGATTGTTGAAACGGTGGAGGCTGAAATCTCCGATGCCCGCAAAGAGGCGGGCGTGGAAAAACCCGCTTTGAAGGGGGCAGAGGATGATTCGGTCATTTACGGTCCGAATGCTGCCGGTATTACCGATGAACAGTGGGGCGAAAACAGCGGCGGAGATGCCATGATTCTGGATAATCCGAAACGGATTGTGCAGGTCTTTGCATCAGACAAGGGTAAATGCCGCGAATACGGGCCGGAAGATGATGACTCGGTGCTCTATCCGCCGGTATCTGCCGGGGCATCAGTGCCGGTCCGGGAAACAGTGCCGGTACGTGAGTACGGGCCCGAAGACGATGACTCGATTGTGTACCCCTCATCCTCAGATGAGGAAGTCGTTATAACCCCGATGAAAAAACCCGCGGCACCGGTTGCTGAGTACACACTGCTTGACGAAAGCAGGCCGAAACCGGCTGTAAAAATGGAGCGCGACGAGGTCATTTTAACGCCGATGAAGCGTCCGAAACCGGAGTATGAGTCTGTCGACGGGGACGCAGGAGTGCCGGTCAATTTCAGACAGAAACCAAGCGACGAGAGACTTACCGATAACTATGATGTTTCGGTTGGTCTTTCCACGAAGCCCTCATATGAGGTAGGTGACGGGGCCGTCCCGCTCCCGGTAAAACCGCTTCCGTCCTATGAGTTTGAAGAGGCGAGAGACTCCGCTCCGGCGCGGAAGGCAACCCCCTTTGAGGAGAGCAACAAGGATAATATCGTGCTGCGGAATCAGGTGCCTGACACAGAGAACCGTACTGCATCTCCTGCACCCCATTCTTTCCCTTCCGTATCCGCAGACACACCGTCCGGAATGATGAATCCTTTTATGAAAGCGGTAACCCTTGAACCGAAGGATGAATATGATCTGGAGTCGGTTGAGAAGGTGCTTGAGGAGCTAAAACATCTGAGAGATACGGGTAT
>JAGHSU010000163.1 GCA_018065685.1 Candidatus Methanocorpusculum equi
AGGTAGATCAGCGTCTTGGGAGAATGAAGACGATTGAGGCAGTGATCTATTGGCAGAATTATATCAAACCACACAAGAGTCTGGAGGGAAAAACACCGGGAAAGGTGTTCTGGTATTCATTCAAGCCGGAAAGAATCCTGAACTACGTGAACAGCTGGTTCTGGGCTGGGTGTGATGGATGCGATTCAGAATCAGATAAATACTGAACTAATTTCGGGATACTACATTTCCACTCAACAAGGAAAAAGCAGATAAGAACAATCGGGGCAAGGATTACAATTGCCTGACAGGTTGCCCCCCACATTCCACCCATTGTCCATGTAACAATTTCACGGAGAGCATCATCATTTGAAACATATTTGAGAGCCAGAAGACCTGCCTGAAACAGATATCCTATGACGACACCCGCGAGTATCATAACTGCCTGGGATGCATGGCGCGCACGTGAAATGAAATAGACAAATAGACAAGCACCACGGAAAGAAGACCAAAGACAAAGGCGGATAATATCAGAAGAAGTGTTCTTCCGGTAAAGGGAATTCCTAAAAACAGTACCGAAGATGCAAATATCCCGCCGAATAAAACAGGACCTGCCACTATCATCAATGCCGCTCCAAAAGATGCGGCCGAGGAAAGACCAAGGGTAAACGGACTAACCAGAGGATTTCGTAAAAGCCCCTGCATGACTGCCCCTGCTACAGCCAGAGCAACGCCTGCCAGTACCGCCAGAAAGATTCTTGGAAGACGGTAGTTCAGGATGATTAAATCGGCACCGCTTTCCGGAGCTGCAATAAACTGCGGAAACAGCGCATGCCCCATAGCAGTCAGAATATCCCACGGCGGAAGATAAACCGAGCCGATTCCAAGAGCCGCAATGACCGCGCAGAGAAGCAGGACTGCCAGAATCACGATTAATACGAGTTTTTTCCGGTGAATCAGGCGATACTGCCGTACAGCTCCGCTTGTTGAATCTCCTGCCATGTTGTTATGATATTAGTATGTTCTTCATTAATATTAATACATATGGTTAAATTATTCATACTCACAGGAAACGTACAGACCCGGACTGCAGAACCTGCTGTCGGATATCGAACGGGATACGATAATGTCCGGGATGTCTGAAAAGATGAAGAGTATAGTTAGAGTAGTTATATATTTTTACAGAGCAAATGATAAAGTACATGTCAGCAGATATACTGTCGCGGGCGGATGAGCTGTGCTCGGCATTTGACTATTCCGAAGCAGAAAAAATCTGCCGTGAATATCTGGAAGAATACCCGGAAGATGCTGCCGTCTGGACAAAACTGGGGGCTGTACTCAGGAACACGGAAGATCTGACCGGAGCGTGCGGGGCCTTTGAAAGAGCGTTTGAGATAGAACCCGAAAACCCGGGATACGCGGAAAGCTTAGGTGATGCATTAGCTCTCCTTCACTCCTTCGAAGAAGCACAGGCTCTCTTCGAAAAGGCAGCAGAGGCAGACGAAAGACCGGAAAACGACAGACTGTATCCGAAACTCCGGAGAGCAGATATGCTGTTTTTCCGCGGAAAAACCGCGGATGCCGCAGATGCACTGGAAAAACTTGCAAAAGAGTGCCCAAACGCTCCGGATGTGTACCGCAGACTCTATGTGGTATACGAAGCAGACGGCAAGGCAGAGGGGAAAGCGGCGGCAGCAGATGCCCTCGAAAAGGAGATTGCTCTCCGGAAAACACGTGCCGAAGAGACAAACGGTGCTGCTGAGTATCTGCTCCTGGGCGCCGCATATCTGGAGAAAAAAGCATACAAAGAGGCAGAGGCGGCTGCAGGGACATCACTCTCTGCTGAAGATAGCCCTGATGCATATCTTCTGCTGGGGACCGCATGCGCAAAAGAAGGAAAGCTTTCCGAAGCAAAGGAGGCATTTTCCAAAGGGACCGCATGTGAGCCGAAAAATCTCGCTTTTCTTCTGGAGACTGCAGATACCCTGACAGAACTCGGCCTCTATGATGAGGCGGTTTCTGTGTACACAAAGGCCCTTGAACTGAGAAATGTACGGGCAGACACCTGGGCATCTCTTGCCTACGCCCTTCTGATGCTCGGGAAAAAGGAAGAGGCAAAGGCATTTTTCGAGATGGCAAAAGCCTCTGCTGCGGTCCGTGAACTGAAGTGGGCGGATAAACTGCACAAATCAGATAAAACCAGAGCACTTGATGAAGCATTCGGGAGACAATAAGGAGGAAAGAGGTATGGAAAAACAGACAGGACAAAGTAACCTGGCATCCAATATATGCGATGTTGCAAACCTGGATTTCGAACGCGAAACACGCTGCGGAATTCCGGAGGTCGTCTTAGCCGAGGGGAAGGAAACCGATGCTCTGGTTGAGATTGTAAACCGCTACGTGAAGGAGAAAGGCAGGTGTGTAATAAGCCGCATCTCAGAGGAACAGACAAAAGCGGTCTGCAGCAGCCTTTCTCCGGAATTTACTCCCGAAAAGAGAAAAGGCGGCATCTTAATCGTATCCGACGGGAGACGCCCGAAACCGTCCGGAGGGGTGGTGGGTATCCTTACCGCAGGGACCTCTGACATTCCGGTTGCAGAAGAGGCGCGGGCTATTGCAGAAGAACTCGGGGCCGAGGTGCTCTCTTCCTATGATGCGGGTGTTGCAGGCATCCACCGTCTCTTCCCGGCCCTTGAGGCATTAAAGCGTGCAGATGTCTTTGTTGTCTGCGCAGGACGCGAGGGGACACTTCCTTCGGTTGTGGCAGGTCTTGTGGACAAACCGGTGATAGGTGTTCCTGTTTCAACCGGCTACGGCTACATGGGAAAGGGAGAGGCAGCCCTTGCCTCCATGCTCCAGTCATGTGCGGTTATTACGGTCGTAAACATCGATGCAGGGTTTACCGCAGGCGCCTTTGCGGCACGGACCGCGGCACTCATCGCCAAAGGGAGGGGGAACTGATATGCGCGGCCTCTACATCGGAAGGTTTCAGCCGTTTCATGACGGGCATAAAGCGGTTGCCGAATACATCGCAGAAGAAGCAGATGAACTGATTGTAGGTATCGGAAGTCCGCAGATAAGCCATGAGCCGCAGCACCCGTTCACCGCGGGTGAACGGATTCTGATGATTACCCGGTCTCTTGCGGATTTGAAGATTCCCTGTTATGTTCTGCCGGTAACTGATGTTAACCGGAATGCCATCTGGGTGTCTCACGTTAAATCGATGGTGCCAAAGTTCGATGTGGTCTACTCCTCGAATCCGCAGGTAATCCGCCTCTTTGAGGAGGCAGGAATTGAGGTGCGTTCTCCTCCGATGTATGAGAGAGGCAGGATTTCCGGGACAGAAGTCCGTGAACGGATGACAAACGGCGGAAACTGGGAGGAACTCGTTCCAAAGGAGGCGGCAGAGGTAATCCTTAGTATCGACGGCATCAGACGCCTTCAGCAGATTTCACAAAGCGACGAATAAAACCCGGACGACAGGTAAAATCCGGCAGGTTTCTGCGGCAGGATGTAAGGCCCGCTGCACGGCGGATAACCGGCAGACAGCCACCCCTTTTTTCCTTCTTCATTCAAAAACAATATAAGCAGTTAGTCAGGAATATAGTACATAATTAACGATAATTAAAAGAGTTACTATTACCAAAAATCATGGACGAAGCTGAGTTAATCTTTTCGGTACTGGTCGTACTGGTCTGTGCCATTGTCGTTCTTCTCGTCGGAAGAAAACTGCGGATGCCCATTATCATAGGGTACTTTATCACCGGTATCATCATCGGACCGTACGGGTTCGGCCTTATCACCCTTGATCAGGTGAATCTGCTGGCAGATCTCGGCGTAATTCTTCTGATGTTTACCATCGGTCTGGAGATATCCGTGAAGAATCTGCTGGCGATGAAAAAGATTGTCCTGATTGGCGGAACACTCCAGCTGGTTCTGACAACTGCTGCCGTCTGCGGCCTTATGATGGCATTCGGCTTCACGTTCAGTGTCTCCCTATTCATTGGTTTCCTGGTTGCCCACTCTTCAACCGCTATTATCCTGAACATCTACCAGAGAAGCGGAGAGGTGGACAAACAGCACGGAAAGATAGCTCTTGGTCTTCTGATTTTCCAGGACTTAAACGTCATTCCGATGATGCTTGCGGTCCCGTTCCTGGCAGGAACCGGAAACGAAGACATAGTCGGATCGATCGTATCATTAGTAGTTGGTCTCGTGATTTTAGGAATAATCCTGGTTGCGGCAGTCTACCTGGTCCCGAAGATTCTGCGGCACGTGGCACTTACCAGAAGCGGAGAGCTCTTTGTCATAGCCATTGTCGTTATCTGCTTTGGTATCGCCTGGCTGATGTCCATGAACGGGGTGTCGCTTGCTCTTGGCGCATTCTTAGCCGGTGTTGCAATATCCGGCTCCGACTACAACCATGAGATTCTCGGACAGATTACCCCGATTCGCGACATTCTGACCAGCTTTTTCTTTGTCTCAATCGGAATGATGTTGAATCTCAACTTTGTCTGGGACCATATTCCAATTATCCTGGGTCTCGCAGCAGCCCTTCTCGCCTTTAAAACACTCATCAACTTCATCTCCGTTAAAGCCATCGGAGTGGCTACCGGGGCTGCCATCCTCTCTGCCGTCGGCCTTTCACAGATTGGAGAATTCTCTTTCATATTAGGTTCAACCGGCGTTAATGCAGGAATCCTTTCGCCTGATATCTATCAGATATTTCTGGCAATCTCCATCGTAACAATGGCTGCCACCCCGTTCCTTGTTGCCCTGATTCCAAAAATCGTCAACAAATACGTAAAGCCGAAGGTTCCTGCTCCCGCTGACACGGATGAGATGAAAAAAGACCATGAAATTATCGTCGGCTTCGGCCTTGCCGGACGGTATGTGGCACGTGCTCTTGAGCGGATGAAGATTGATTATGTTGTCCTTGAGACAAATGCGGCGACAGTGTCTGCGGAACATGCAAAAGGAGTGCCGATTTTCTTCTGGGACGCATCACGTGAGGCGGTGCTTGAGTATGCAGGAATCCGGAATGCCGCCTCCATTGTTATCTCAATCCCGCAGATGGATACGGTAAAAACCATCATTTCGGGTGCACGGCGGATGAATCCGCAGATAAACATCATCACCCGTTCACGTTTCATCTCGGAGACCTCAGACCTCTACAAAATCGGTGCGGATTCCGTCATTGTTGATGAACGTGAGTCTGCCGTTCAGATGTTTAAACGGATTCTGGCAAGTAAGCAGATGCCGGTTCAGGATATCGAGCAGTTCAGTAAGGAGATACGAAGTGAACTCTACGATAAATATGTTGATTTGCCGGTAACGCCGCAAAAGAGCACCTCTGTAGGACATACGAAACTCCTCGACTCACTCTTTGTCAGGGCAAAACAGGCAGATGATGCGTTATCGAGGGAAATGTCGCACGTCTCACAGATTCGTGTTGAAAACGGATGCAGTGTCTGCGGAAAGTGCCTGTCAGACATTCACCTCAGGCGTGATTTCGGCGTGTCTGTTATCGCAATTAAACATGCAGGAGAAAAGGACACTGAGGTCTCGCCTGCTGGAACAACTTCCCTTACCGCAGGAGATACTGTGGGCGTCATCGGGGGCCGGAAAGGCATTACAAAGATGCTCCCCCTGTTCATGGCTGAGCAAAAAAGCGAATAAAATCAGAGTAATCATTTTTTAATATTTTACTTATATTATACTTACC
>JAGHSU010000013.1 GCA_018065685.1 Candidatus Methanocorpusculum equi
CCCCGATACCGTCTGCTGCTGTCACCCGGTGGCAGGGGACAATAAGCGGTGTCGGGTTTCGCGCCATGGCGTTACCCACAACCCTCGGGTGTGTGCCGCACGCTGCAGCAATCTCACCATAGGTCCGTGTCTCCCCGTAGGGAATCTGCGATACGGCGCGGTAAATTTCTACATACGGAAGAGCCCCTTCCGATACTGCGGCAGAGGAGAGCGGTGAAAAACTTTCTGACTTTCCTGACAGGTAGCGGGTAAACTGTACGGGAACCGGACCTTCCGGGGCGGACCTTACAAACCGCACGCGGTAGACAACATCCCCGCTGTAATCGACCGCAACCCGCCAGAGACCGAATCTGCACGAGCCTGAGTTCATGCATCCCATCCCTGCAGCAGACGGGAGAGCTCTTCTGTCTTACAGGGCTGCAGCTCCGCCTGCATCCAGTAGGAGACGCCGGAGAAGACCTCGGGCGACATGAACCGTTCCTCGCCGAGGATTAAGACCCCGCGGTCCGATTCGGTCCGAAGCACTCGCCCTAACGCCTGCATCGATTTGTTGATTGCAGGAAGCGTGTAGGCAATAAACTCCCCGGTCTCGCCGAATTTTCGTTTATAGTAGCTGTTTACCATCCGCCTGACCGGCGTAAACGGGGCTAAGGGGAGGCCTATAACCATTGCTGCAGTGAGCTGGTCGCCGCGGTAGTCCAGCCCCTCGCTCCATTTCCCTCCGCAGACGGCAAACAAAATCCCCGACTTGTGCCGCAGGGGAAGCGAGATGAACTCGTTTAGGACCTCGTTCGCCTCCGCGGACTCGCGGGGCTCGGGAAATACCAGCTTGTTTCTGATTCTGTGTCCACAGCGGCTGAAATAGTCCATCATCAGCTGGTATGAGGGGAAATAGACAGCACTGTTTCCTTTGAGTTTTGCAAACTCTAAGATGCAGCGCTCGATGTTTGCGACATTTCCCTCGTTCTGGCGTCGTGAGAAAGCGGTTGTAATATCGGTGATTCCGGCAACAAGCCGGTTTTCCTTCGGGAAGGCGTTTGAAAGAGACAGGGTGTCTGCAGGCATGACGCCAAAGTAGTACCGCTTGTAGGCTTCGACCGGAGAGAGGGTTCCTGAAAGCATGATTGTTGCCGCATGGTGTGAGGTGAGCTCCTGCAGACGCTCCGAGGGGTCGATGTTTCTGACCTCAAGGGTTACCGACTCGTCGTCTTTGGTATAGACAGTAAGATAGGTGGGATTGGTGGATGAACGGTACAGTCTGATTAAAAACTCAGCGAGTTTTTCAATCGCCGACTCGCGGAAGTCGCCGCGTTCAATGCTGTTTCTGCGAATCTCATCGTTTACGGTGATGATATCCTCTAAAAGCGTCTCCGGCTTTGCATAGAGAGATTCCCTGATCAGGAACCGGTTAAAGATTGCAGGGTCAAACCAGTCCTCACTCTCTGTGGAGTGCTTTAACCCGTCGATGAACCGGGCGATGCGGGGTAAGACATGGTGGATTGCCTCTGTTCCCTTGACCCGTCCTTTGAGTCCTGCAAGCTCCACCGCCGCGGCTTCAATATCTGCCTCGCGTATCTTTATGCTTTCGATACTCTGAATGACGTCTCCTAAATTGTGCGCCTCATCCAAAAGCAGAATAACCTTGCTTTCCTCACAGCCGAGGTTTACATACAGCTGCTCGCGGATTTCATCGCTGAATAAGTGGTAGTAGTTGCAGATAACCACATCCGCCCCTTTTGCCGCGTTGAGCATCATATCATAGGGACAGACATGTCCTGAAAAGGTTATGAGGTCTGCGGGGCTTACCACCTGTTTCTGCGCGGCGTCCGATTTTTTGCGAAGCTCCGGCGAGGGGGCCAGGCGGCGCCCCACTTCTTCAGCCGGGGCAAAGATTCTACTGTAGATAAAATAGGGGCAGATTACCGGGTGGTCTTTTTCCTGCTTTCGTATCTGACTCTGAATCTCTTTGTCTGCTGCAGGAATATAGGAACCGCGCTCTGCACGCTTCTGCATAAGAGCCGTGCTGAATGCCTTGACGCTTTCACATTTGCGGTAGGTATCCCCAAATCCCCCAAGGGGGCACATCTTTCCCTTTCCGATAAGGTAGGTGAACTTCAGGTCGGGCTTTTTCTTTTTTCTGATGAGTTCAAGTTCCCGCGTAAAAATCTGCAGCTGGGAGATGGTCCGTACCGCGATGAGAATCTTTCTTCCGTCCGCTTTTGCAAGAATCGGGGCAATTACCGAGGATTTTCCGCAGCCTGTCGGAGCGTCTATCATTAAAATACCGTTCTTTTCAACGGTCTCTGCCGCTTTTTCGAGCATCTCCTGCTGGTTTTTCCGATAGGACTGATACGGGAAGTAGTCGGAAATCTCTGCCATTTTATGGATATAATATTTGTTCTGAAGAGATTAGTACATACCTCTTTATTCTCCGGATAAATCACTACCTTTATATCATTATAAGACACACATGTATAAGCAGTATCTGTGTGATACTCTCGGGCCATTAGATCAGTCAGGTAGATCGTCGGACTTTTAATCCGCAGGTCGGGGGTTCAAATCCCTCATGGCCCGCTTACACCCGGATTTTTTTGACATGGAAATAACAGCATATGTCTATCCCATTTCATTCTGGTCCGCGGTGTATTTTACTCACTCCACAGGCG
>JAGHSU010000086.1 GCA_018065685.1 Candidatus Methanocorpusculum equi
GATTCCCGTAGTGTAGTGGTCAATCATTCCGGCCTTTGGAGCCGGAAACGGCGGTTCGAATCCGCCCGGGAATATTCTGTTCCGGTAAATATTAGTAACTATTCAGCCTTACATTCTTTTTCGTCCTGTAACAGAGAGTGGGCCTGCGCTCTTGTTGCACATACACACCGAGAGTTACAACAACGTGTAAAACACACAAGGGTACCTGAATAGTTACAAATATTATTTCAAAACAGTCAGTTCAGATTCTCAGACGAAACACTCTGTTCAAACGCTCAGACAAATTTTTTCCTCGTCTTTTCATACTCAAGGACAGCACCTGTCCCTGCCTCGCGAAACGCCCGTGCAACCCCGGCAGGGCCTAACTTAATCCCTCCGAAGATGCGCGAGACCATAAGCACGTGCGAACCCAGATTATGGTGGTCCATAACCTCCTGCAGGGCACGCCCGGGAGACCCGACCTCCCCGTCAGCCCTGCTGTCCGAAAAGTTTCCGCAGACCGCGGCGTAGCAGTGATGCGCCGCCTTTTTGTAGGTTTTGTCGTGAATCTCACGAATCTCTGCGATATCATCAGGGGAATCTATCTCATAGAGATGAGCATAAAACTTTGACTTTTTCTCGTCCAGACGGACTGCAGCAACCTCTCTTACGCTCATTTTGCATCACGGATCCGGATAAGGGCGTCTTTAAACTCATCAAGATATGCCTGCATCGAAAGACTTCCTTCGGGAAACGGACAGTCCGCATCATAGAGCTTGTCAATGACCGGCTGTGTCGGGTAGATTTCGACGGGGACTCCTGCTTTTTCCGAACCCTGCTGTATCGCCTTGCGGAAGAGGCCTATGCAGTATGCAATCCGTTTTTTGTAGGTGTTCTTCGTCTTTGTCAGATATCCTGCAACACGGTCCGTTTCAATCTTCAGGAAATCATCTTTAATCTTCTGGTCTTTGACGTTTCTAAGCATGTAATGATAGTGTGCGAACGGGTACATGAGTTCAAGTTCTGCAGGAACGGTCCCGCAGGTCCCGAAGATTACCACATGATACTCGTCAGGCCCCGCAAAGACCTCATCAAACACCTTGTGAAACAGCTTGTGCGAGGGGCTTGTGCTGTAGGGTTTCCTGACGGCACAGGGGATAAAAACCGCAGTGTCGCGGGGGGCTACCTCATACTCGTCTATGATGTACCGGTATGCCTGTTCAAACTGCGGCAGATAAAACGGCGGGTCTGTCAGGTCGTTTTCATCGTACTGCGGCTTCACTCGCGAACCTCATACTCGACATCTATTGCATCGCTGTCCAGCTGTTTTCCGGGGATGCGCACCGGGAGAGCCATGGTAAGGAGGATATAGAGAATTGTTACCAGAATGACCGGGACCGGGACAAAGAAAAGGATAATGGTAATCAGCCGGATTATCCATGACGGTATATGAGTGTATTCGGAAATCCCGCCGCAGACTCCTGATATGATTCTGTTCGTTGCAGAGCGGGCAAGTCTCTTCTGAGCCATACTTATCTGTTTTTTCTGAAGAGGTATATGCTTTGTCTATTGCTTTGTCTATTACTTTGCCTGCTGATTTGTCTCTTTTCCCTTCATCTGCCGCCGCACTCCGGGCAGCGGGCGCTTTTCTTTACCGAGAAGCTGTTTAAGGTGTTGGAACTTCCGTCATAGAGCAGCAGCTTTCCCTCAAGGGTCGGACGTCCGGTTAAAACCCTCACTGCTTCGAGGGCCTGTAAGGACCCGACAACACCGCAGGCAGCACCAAGCGCAGGGGAGGAGTGTCCGGTTTCCGCCTTTGGAAAAATGCAGGAAAGGCACGGGGTTTTTCCGGGGATTATAAGAGTGAGCTGCCCGGAATAACCTGAGACTGCGGCATGCAGAAGCGGCTTTTCCAGACGAAGTGCGGCACGGTTTAAGACATAACGCGCCTCGAAGTTGTCAAGGCAGTCGATGATTAAATCCGCGTCGCCTATGAGCCGCAGGGCAGACTCCTCGGTGATTTTTTCCGGGAATGCCTCAACGCGGCATCTGCTGTTTGCGGCTTCAAGGGTTTTCTTTGCGGAAAGCGCCTTGTTCTCTCCCGTACGGGACTCATGATGGAGAATCTGGCGGTTCAGGTTTGACTCTTCAACACAGTCCATGTCGGCGATACGGATGGCTCCAACCCCTGCCGATGCGAGATAGAGTGCGACAGGAGAGCCGAGGCCCCCGGCCCCCGCAATGAAGACCGTTGATTTCTGCAGCCTGCGGCATCCGTCCTCACCGATTACGGGAATCTGGCGCAGATATCTGTTCCCCGGACTTACGTTTTCTTCTGCCATGTTCTCTTCCGTCACGTTCCCGTTCCTTATGTTCTCCATCTTCATGTCCCAGTCAGTCATAAAGCCCCCTTACGTGAGCGAGGCATGCTGCTGCATCCTCATGTTTCTGGTCAACCGCGTCTGTTTTGAGCCAGCGGGTCAGAGTGTCCTTTGTTTCGGCGGAGACATCCGCCTCCTTTACAACACGGCGGTAGGTGCGTTCCGGATAGTAGATGCCTTTACATGCCTTGAGGAGTGCACGCTCTTCGTCTGCGGTAAGAACTCCTGCCTCTTTTGCCTTTTCAAAGGAGGCACGCATATTTACCATCGGCACAGAAAGTGCGGTGCCTGTTTCCGGGTCGAACAGCATTCCCACCTCATCGTCTGCCGCAATTTTTCCCGAGCGGTACCATTCAAATATTTTCCCGATGCCAGTCATCCCGAACGGCTCAAGCTCGCAGGCACGAAGCGCCCCCATTGATGATGCGCCAAAGACTTTGACACCGCCCTTCATCACGCCGAGAAGCTCTTTGTGTGCGACTGCCTCGTCCTGGAAGAAGACCCCGTCGATGATGACAATGAGGCGTGCACCATCCTGCGCCGCCGCTGCAGCATCCCCGCGCCGGACCGGAGGTTTCACCTCAGCACCCGGAAGAATGCGGGTGATTTCCTCCTTTGAGATGCTCGGACCTGCAAAGACAACCGTTTGCGGCAGGGAGGTGTGCGGCATGGAGTCTGACATCAGATGACCCTCCGGCGCCTTCAGCGCCGTCCCCTGATTCTGGAAAGCTCTGCCCTGCGGCACCGTTCGCCGCGGCGTTCATTGTCGATGGTAAAGCACTCAAGACCCGGGACGACCACGCGGACCACAGGCACACCGATATCAGGGTCGGTCAGGTCGCAGACGATGACACGGGAAAGCCCTGCCGCCTGCAGACGGCTTATGATGTACTCGATATCCTGTTTGAAGTCATCCGTGCTGCATGAGGGAATCTCCGCCGCAGACTTGTACTCCTCTCCCGCAAACCAGTAGGCGTTCATCCGCTTTACCCCGTCGTAGCCCATCATCTCACGGAAGCG
>JAGHSU010000106.1 GCA_018065685.1 Candidatus Methanocorpusculum equi
CGGAAAGAATCCTGAACTACGTGAACAGCTGGTTCTGGGCTGCGTGTGATGGATGCGATTCAGAATCAGATAAATACTGAACTAATTTCGGGATACTACAGCGGGACTGCAGTCCGGAATTAATCACGGAATGAAGTAACAATGACGGGAACAGAGATGGTACAAAGATAGTAACAATGGTGATTCTGAATGAAAAATAAGACTCTCTCTATCGTTCTCTGTGTTCTCATCGTTCTGGTGATTATTCTTTCCTGCGGATTCATCGGATTTCTTTTTGTGCAGTCACAGATGACTCCCGAATACAATATCTATATTGGTCTGAATGATAAAGATACGGGGGAGGGCACATATACGTATGAGGAAGCATCAGCAATCGTTGATTCTGTCTGCAGTAAATACTTTAACGGATATACACTCTATCCGGCATCAGGACGATGGACTGATCCATCAGGAAATCTCATACATGAGAACACTATCGTCTGTCATCTGCTCGGGTCAGATGTTGCTGTGGATGAAGAGAAAGTCCGGAATGCGACAGATGAACTTCTGATTGCCTTAAACCAGCATAGTATTCTGGTTGAGGAACGAATGTCATGGGCAGGTGAAGTTACCGGGTATTAGGTACTGGTGATTCATTTTTTATATCCTGATTCTTTATTTCCGGATTCCTGAAATATATCCGCAGTAAATAATCTTATTTTCTCATCATTCGCCAAAATAACAGGATAAATACAGCACATACAATGTATGTTCCGGTGTGTGGACTTTTACGGAATACATCTCAGAAAAGTCCCAACATAGATATAGTGCCTCATACAATCATATACCGGATTGAAGCCTGCGCAAAATGCGAGAGGAGGGATTCGAACCCGCGAACGTCTTACGAACTGATCTTGAGTCAGCCTCCGTTGGCCGCTTGGATACTCTCGCTCAAAAGTGCATCTGTAAAAGTGCCTTGTTATATTGGTTTTCTATCGTATCAAACTTATTGCTTGTTACCCTCCTCCCTCACAGGCAAAGATTAAACCGGATGGGTTTTTATCTGTAACACCCAAAGAATTAAGTATATGATAAAGGTCGCAGTCAACGGTTACGGAACCATTGGAAAACGTGTCGCAGACGCAGTCGCAGCACAGCCGGATATGGAAATAATCGGTGTTTCCAAGACTAAACCCGGAGCAGAGGCACTTGTTGCCGTACAGCGCGGTTACCCGCTCTACATCGCAGACATCTCCAAAAAGCCAGCCTTTGAAAAGGCAGGAATCCCGGTCGCGGGAGGCGTTGAGGAGATGGTCCAGGCAGCAGACGTCGTAGTCGATGCCACCCCGGGAGGAGTCGGTGTCTCCAACAAGGCCCTGTATGAAAAATACGGAAAGAAAGCCATCTGGGAAGGAGGAGAAGACCACGAGGTTGCAGGATTTTCCTTCAACTCATCCTGCAACTATGCAGAAGCCCGCGGAAAGCAGTTCGCCCGCGTTGTCTCCTGCAACACCACGGGACTTTGCAGAATCATCAATCTCATCGACAAGGCGTTCGGGGTGAAAAAGGTCCGTGCAACGATGGTCCGCCGCGGAGGAGACCCGGGAGATATTAAGCGCGGTCCGATTGATGCAATCGTCTTAAACCCGGTAACAATCCCGTCCCATCACGGCCCGGACGTACAAAGCGTTCTTCCGCACATCAACATTGTAACATCCGCAATGATTGTGCCTACAACCCTCATGCACATGCATTTCCTGAACATGGAGTTAAAGTCCCCCGCAACAAAAGAGCAGGTGCTTGAGTTAATCAAAGGTCACCCGCGTCTTGGTCTTATCACCAAAGCGAGCGGAATTACCAGCACCGCACAGATTAAGGAGTACACTTCAGACCTGCTCCGCCCGAGAGGAGACGTCTGGGAGAACGGAATCTTTGAGGACTCTGTCTCGGTCATTGACGGAACCGACCTGTATCTTTTCCAGGCAATTCACCAGGAGGCGGATGTCGTGGTCGAAACCGTTGACTGTATCCGTGCGCTGGCAGGCGATGTCGCATCGGCTGAGGAGTCGGTTGCGATCACCAACAAGGCAGTAGGTCTTACTGCCATCCGCTGATTTTTTATGGATTTTCCCGTCCCGTCTCCGGACAGAACACATCACCTCTATAACGGGGCGCCCATCTATCAGGAGCGCTATATTGAGGTGCGGGAGTATGCTTTTCCGGGGCTTGCCGCGGCGCGTGATGCCTGCGGCTGGTTCCACATCGATTTTTCAGGCGCTCCCGTCTATAATGAGCGGTACCTTTTTGCAGGAGACTTTTCCGACGATGCCGCACGGGTAAAAGCCGTGGTAAAATCCGAAACAAAATCAGAGGATGGACGTCCGGAGACCGTCTTTTTTTACATCGATGCAAAAGGAGAGCGTCTCGGCTTCATGGAGTATGTGTGGGCTGGCGACTTTCATGAAGGGGTTGCCTGCGTGTATCACAAACGATTCGGTGCGGCCCACATCACCACCGCGGGAGAGCTGCTCTACAATGCATGGTTCTATGACGTGCGGCCCTTTGAAGGGGACCGGGCGCGTGTCCGCGATGAATCCGGATGGAAGTTCATTGACCGGGCAGGAGATGTCCTCGGCTGTGCGGACGATCCCGCGGACACATATCCCCGCGGAACGGTCCGGAAGGTTCCCGCAAAGAATGCCATCCCCGATATCATCCGCTCTCACACGGGCTATGATGCCAGTGTTATTCTGATTCGCCATGCGGAGCGTGAGCCGTTCCGGAAAGGCGAGGGGGGGCTTGATAAGAAGCTTACCAGGCGCGGCGAAGAGGCCGCACGGGCGTTTGGAGCGTCTCTTCCCAAAATCGCAAAAGCGTATGCAAGTTCAGCCCGGCGCTGCATGCAGACCGCGGAGCTCATCGCAGGCTCTGCGGAGGCGGATTCCCTCCTTGGGATGCCCGGGGCATACATCTATGACGATGCCTCAAGCTTTGAGTATTATTCAACCCATGATGTGGTATCTATCATCCGCTCATACCTTCACGGAGCAGACCTTCCCGGGCACTATCCGGTAAAAGAAGGAACAGACCGCTTCCTGGCGCACTTAAAAAGCGTTGCAGAGGATGGAAAAACCGTTCTGTGCGTTACGCACGATGCGTTTGCGGTGTCTTCTGCAGGAGTTCTTACCGGTCACTCTTTTGACGATGACTGGATTGATTTTCTTGACGGGTATGTGCTTTTCAGATACGGCACGGTCTGGAAGCTGGTCTGGAGAGAGGGGGAGTTTTTCGTATGAACTATCATTCGGCTTTGATTGCGGTCTCTTCGATTGAGCGCCCACGGGCGTTTTATGAGGGGCTTTTAGGACAGAAGGTTCTCTTTGATTTCGGGGAGAATGTGTCATACGGGGGTTTTTCGATTCAGGAGAGGCGCCTGTGGGCTGATTTTCTGCAGAAGAGGGAAGACGAGGTCCGGTTCGGCGCTCTCGATGCGGAGCTCTATTTCGAGGAGGATGCATTTGATGCGTTCCTTGAGCGGCTGCACGCGGCAGGGGTTGAACTTGCAGCGCCTCCTGTTAAACATCCGTGGGAGCAGCGGGCGGTCAGGTTTTTTGACCCGGACAGGCATGTGATTGAGGTGGCGGAGAGTATGGAGTTTGTCTGCAGGAGGCTTATTGCAGAGGGGCATACGGTTGAGGAGACCGCGGAGATCAGTCAGCATCCGGTTGAGTTTGTGGAGCGGGCGCTGCGGGGCGGGGATTGAAGAGGGTTTAGTGAGGATGTTTGTTGCCCCCTCCGCAACCGGGTAGCCGCGGGTGCTCGTGGTCGTGGTTGTAACTTAGGAGCGGGCGTGCAGCAAAACCGCACATACGTTACAACTATGAAAATAAGAGCCGCATAAACCCTGCTCTTTTAAATATAAGTTTTTGAAATCGCGAAAGTGAATTAAGCCAATATAACAATCCTAAACAAAAAACAAAACCCGATATACGCATAAAAATTCTGAGGGCGCCCCTAAACCATGGCACTTTCGCACCGCGCGGTCAGGGGTTTATATCTCCTCACCGCAAACCTCTCTGGTATGACAGAAACAGCAGAAGAAATACCACAGACGCCGCCGGAAAATCCCGGGGAGAAAAAAGAAAAAATCACCAACCTCCATCGGAACAAAACCCCTCCGCAACCTCCTGCACAGCCTCCTGTACAAACCCCCGTACAAACCCCCGTACAAACCCCTCCGCAAAACCTCCGGAGAAACTGCGGCACGGCCTCCTGCAGAATCACGCCCCGCGTCGGAACCTGCCTCAAAGCCCTCCTCAAAATCGCAGTTCATAGACGTCCAAAGCCTCTATGAAGAAACGGAAGAAAAAGACGGAACCTACGTACGCTTCTACCCGCCGGAACGCTGCAGATCCTACCCCATCTACAAATCATACAGCATGCGGGTCATGCGTGGACTGTTCCGCAGAGCAGGCGAAGGGGAGGTCTTTGATACCGAAATCGGTCCCTACTATGAACTCTTTCACGAGGGGAAGAGCGAGGGGAGCTATTTCGTGCAAACCATCTTTGGTTATAATATACCTGAACTCAGTATTTTAGATCGCTTCAGAGAGCATGTTGCAAGACGTGAAGGCATCTCTGAGGAGATGCTCATCAAACCTCCGGAAAAAGAGCTCCCTCCCTGGGAGCGGACAAAGCCGGTCCGCAAAATCGAAGCGGTCCGTGAGGAGGATAAAAAACCTGCCTTAAAATCTGTCTCCGGCACGGGCCGGGACTCTGACTCCGAGTCCGAGTCCGACCTGCTCGATGACCTGCTCAAAGACCCGGTTTCAAAATCCATCTTCCACGCAAAGTGCTCACTCAACGAACGGGGATATGCTGAACGTTTCGCAGAGGAGTGCCGCGGATGGCTTGTTTACGACACCCCCGCCAAAAAATGGTATGCGTGGGAGAAAAGCCACTGGGAGCCTGCAGGAGAACGGCTCGGAAAAGCAAAACTCTTTGTTGCACAGACCCTTCAGCTCGAGAAGATAAAGTGGGAACTTGAGATGACCGCGGAACGAAAGCGGGCGCTCGAGAACGGGAATACACAGCTGCTGAAGGAGATCTCCGCACTTCTTTCGGCATACGATTTTAACATAACTGCAATCCAGCAGAAGAAAGGGCTTGATACGATGGAAAAGATTGCAGCCGAGTCAATGCTCTGCGTCGACCTGCAGGAGGCTGCAGCACATGAGATTCTGACGTTCCAAAACGGAGGGGTGGACTGCGTCACGGGGAAATATTACTCCCTGGAAGAGCTTGAGCGGAACAAAGAGATGTACCCCGTCCACTACATAGACCGCGAATATGATGAGAAGAATATCCCGGTACATTTCGAGGAGCACCTCAGAAATATTTTTACAGACAACACCACAGAGGGCCTCTCCGAGAGAGAGCGTCTGCGCCGTGCGGAGATTTTATCCGGCTACTTTAAGCGGCTTTTGGGCTATGCGTTAACGCCCGGGAATGCACGAAATCTCTTTGTCTTTTTGTGGGGCGCGGGAGCAAACGGTAAATCGACGACCATAGACGCTATCAAGGCTGCAATCCCTTCGGAGATTGCCACAGTGAACTCCAAAGAGCTTTTTACGACCCAGCAGGAGAAGCCGACTCCTGGACTTTTTAAGGGGCTCACCCGCAGGATTGTGTACTTTGCGGAGATGTCAGGTACAAAGGGCTTTGGAGGAGGAAAGGTTTCTGCCGAGAATCTGAAGGTCCTCTCAGGAGAAAAAGAGGTGAACACCCGTACGCTGAACAGGGAGGATGTGACGCAGAAAAATCTCTGTCTTCCTATCGCTGCAACGAACAACTTCCCCTCGTTTGATGCGGAACCGGACAAGGCGCTTCTGCGCCGCATCATAACAACCCCCTTCATGCATGAGTTCACGGACGCGGACCGGCGTACGGATATGGGCGACCTGCTGGCCCGCGAGGGGGATGCAATATTTTCGATGATGATTACCGAGCTTCGGGCATATCTGGATGCGGAGATAAAGCAGCACGGCTCAGGTCTTCCCGGGCTTCCCGCGTTCTGTCGGGAGAAGCAGACGGAGTTTGTGTCGGGAGACGCCCAGCATGCATTTGTCGCGGAAAAACTTGAGCATCCGGAAGAAGGAGAGGATGTACGGATATACTTCGATGAGATGAAGGACAGATACATGTACTGGTGCGTCGAACGGGGAATCCCTGTTGTAACGAAGCAGGAGATAAGGCTGCGGAAGGAGAAAGACGCGGGGTCTGAGGAACGGAGTGTGCTTAACAAGTGGGAGGCGCAGAAGCTGAATAGTGCTCTGATGTCTGCAGGATACAGATCAGGGTCAACGTACGGAAAACCATACTATTTCGCCAGATGGAAGCGTGACTGAAATGACAGGGAGAGCTGAAGCGGCAGGGGGAGCTGAGACAGCAGAGGAGACTGCGGTGTTCCGTTGTTTCCCTCAGGTAAAGCCTCCGCCGTGACGTGGGGGAGAGTGCAAAGTTTAGTCTCTTGCCGGGATTCTCCCCCCGGGCAGTTCCCGTTTCCGGTTCCGAGTGATTCTCACTAAAATCAGAGTGATTCTCAGTGGAAATTACGGGAATCCGAGTGATTCTCCCGGAATTCCGAGTGATTCTCAGGATAGAAT
>JAGHSU010000164.1 GCA_018065685.1 Candidatus Methanocorpusculum equi
CGGAAAGAATCCTGAACTACGTGAACAGCTGGTTCTGGGCTGCGTGTGATGGATGCGATTCAGAATCAGATAAATACTGAACTAATTTCGGGATACTACAGAGACTTCCGGAGATGGAAATCTATTTACCTTAACACGACATAAATTTAGAGAATACAGAGGATAAAACATGTTTTCAAACATCATCGCAGCTGTTGACGGCTCGGACATAAGCTTCCTTGCTCTCGACCGGGCAATTGAAATTGCAAAGCAGAACAACGCAAAACTTCATGCAATCTACGTCATTGAATCCCATGCAATGTCATCATCTCCTCTTGATACCTCGGGGGATATGCACCACAGACGCCTTGAAAAAGAGGCGGCAGAAACCATCAAGAAGGTGAAAAAAGTTGCAGAGGAAAAACAGATTGTCATAGATACACATATCGGAAACGGACATCCCGGAGATGCCGTTGTAAACTTTGCGGAGAAAAACGGGTGTGACCTCATCGTTGCAGGTTCCCTTGGTAAATCCGCATTTGACCGCCTTCTTCTCGGAAGCGTTTCCGGCTACATGGTAAAGGCATCAAAGACAAACATCCTGATAGTTCGCGATTAACCGTCTGCAGAAAACAATCTGCGGAACATACTTTTTTGCAGGGATTTCCTCCATACATATCAACCCGTATCTTCCGATACACTCTCTGCGATGGACATGACGCAAAGAAAATAAAGAGGGAAGTACAACATATTCCGGAAAATGACCGAGACATCACCGACAACTACTGACACAAAGGGACTTCCGGAAAAACTGGAATCCCTGAAGGAAGCTGCTGCAAAATATCTTCCGGAATCAAAGGAAGAACTGGCGGTATTCATCAGAGAACTGAAAGAATGCATCCGTATCAGGGCCGCGGAGGGAATCAACCCTTCTGCATATCTTGACCTGATAAAAGGAATTATAGAACATCTCTCTGCATACATAGGAATCAATTTTGTCTCAGATTACCAGAAAATTGAAATTACAGACACCATAACCTTTTACTCCTTCCAGCTGCCGGGAGGAGGAAACCTCAACATCTTTGATACGCCGGAGGGAAAACTTGTTTTAGATACCGGCTACGGATGCTTTTTTGAAGACTGCCAGGAGATGACAGATAATCTCGGGCTCGGGGACTTTTCGGATGTAAAAAAAGTCATCTGCACACATGCGGATGTGGACCACTGCGGAGCTGCAGGATACTTTGAGGCCCTCCCTCTTATGCACCAGGTAACAAAAGCCATCCTCGATGCAGGAACACGCGGCTACGGCTCCCCGAACGGAAAAGAGCTTCTTGAAAAAGTCTACACAATTGTCATTAACACCATCTCCGGACTGAAAATGCCAGATTCTGTTATCCTGACCGGCACCGAACCGCTCGCACACCGCGGTCTCTTTCCGGTCATCGGATACGTTACCTTTTCCGGCATGAACTTTGAAATCTGGGAAAGTCTCGGGGGACACATCGCAGGACAGCTTTTACTCTTCGAACCGGACCTTGGAATCCTTTTTACCAGTGATGCATTCATCAACTTTAAGACACTGTCCAAAGAACGCGCGTCCTACTGTTCCATAGCTGACTCGATGATCGGGTCCGTCAATGTAAACAGTGAGACTGCACGCACTGAGCGTCAGGAACTGGTGCGGCTTGCCGCGGAGTTTGAAAAGGAGCTTCGCGAAAAAGGAAAAGAACTCTTAATCTGCTGCGGCCATGGCGCGGTCTGCAGACTTGAAGGAGGAAATCTGGTGCCTGCTGGAGAGATTCTGCGCTACCGTGCATCAGACTTCCGTGATAAAAAAGAACAGTAACCCTTTTTTCCAATATTCTGCTGCTTTTCACACCCACTCCTCTGCCGGCGGAAAAACAGCAGCCTCATAAGGCCTTACGCCAAACAGATATTCATGGATGTTCCGATATCATCACCTCCGATTCTTCATCTGACATCAGCTTCCTTTAATCAGACAATACTTTCCTGCAAAAAGGCAGTCATTGACTTCTGGGCCGAATGGTGCGGCCCCTGCCGCAGATTTGCCCCGGTCTTCGAGGAACTATCAAAAGAGTTCCCTGAGGTTCAGTTCTGCAAATGCAACACGGATGAAAACCCCGATACAGCACAGGAGTTTTTTATCTTCTCAATTCCTACCACCCTCTACATAATAGACGGCAAGGCGGTTCATTTCCAGTCCGGAGCACTCACAAAAGATCAGTTCCGCTCTGTATTAACTGCAGTCTTTCGTGACGAAACAAACGACTCTGCTGAACAATGAGCGTCTTTGAACATCTCCACCCGACCTTACAGGAGACCCTCATCACGGGGCTTGGATGGAACGCGCTTCGTCCCGTTCAGGAAACCGCATGCAAAGAAGTCGCAGCAGGAAAAGACATTCTGGTCCTTGCCCCGACCGCCGGGGGAAAGACCGAGGCCGCGTTCCTTCCGGTCATTGATGCTCTCTTAAAACGCCGGACAGGGCATCTTTCCGCGATCTATGTCTCCCCGCTGAAGGCACTGATAAATGACCAGACGGAGCGGGTCGTGCGGCTTGCGGAGCGTGCGGGACTTGAGGTTGCCGTCCAGCACGGGGATGTTGCAGGTACCGAGCGCTGGCGCTTTGCGGAAAGTGAACCGGATATTTTACTCACAACACCCGAGTCGCTGGAGGTGCTGCTCTCCTCAAAGGACTCAAAAGATGCCTTTTCCGGCCTCCGGTTCATCATTGTAGACGAAATCCATGCCTTTACCGAAAGCAGCAGGGGGGTCCATCTCAAATGCCTCATAGACCGCATAACAGCCGCCTCACAGGAAAAAATTATCAGAATCGGTTTGTCGGCCACCGTCGGAAACCCGGAAGACCTTCTTGCCTGGTTCTCGGACGAAGGACGGGAGAAAGCGCTTGTATCGATTCCATCCCCACCATCAAAAAAACACTTCTCATTCATCCTCGAAAAAGACTTTTTAAAAGCAGCAGATGCTGCGGCAGCTGTTGTCCGCGGGCGGAAAGCACTGATTTTTGTAGACAGCAGAAGTTTTGCCGAGCGGCTCTACAAACCGCTTTCTGAAAGCCTGCCGCAGGTCTATATGCACCATTCCGCGGTCTCTTCAGCGGAACGGAAAGCTGCAGAAGCATCATTTGAGGGGCCTGCCGGAAGCTGCGTTATCTGTACCAGCACGATGGAACTTGGAATCGATATCGGAAATCTGGACCTCGTGGTAAATATAGGTCCTCCTATCTCCGCCGCCTCGTTTCTTCAGCGGCTCGGGAGAACCGGACGCCGCGGAAAGCCTGCAGAAATGGTCTTTGTTCTGCGGGATGCCTGCGAACTCCTTACAACAGCCGCCGCAATCGAAGCAGCATCCCGCCATGAGTCAGAGCCGCTCTCACCCCCTGAATGCCCCTATGATGTCCTGCTCCAGCAGCTCCTTGTTCTCGTGAAATCGAAAGGCGGGATAAGCGGAGCATCTCTCATACGCTCCCTGCGCTCGCTCTCTCCCTTCTCGCAGATTCCTGAGAGGTCGCTTTCATATCTTCTGCGGTATCTTATAGAAAACGGATACCTCTTTCGCGACGGAAACCTGCTTTTCCCGGGAACACGTGCGGAAACCGAGTTCGGACACTCCAACTGGAAGGCGCTTTTATCGGTTCTGTCCGACTCAGGCGGCTACACCGCGGTTCTTCCGGACGGAACGGTTGTAGGAACCCTCGACCCGCGGTTTGTTGCAGGGGATGCGGGAAAGGTCTTTTCCTTTACAGGAAAAACCTGGAGACTGCTGTTTAGAGACGATGTGCATCACAGAGCACTTATTGAGCCATCGGACATCTCCCGCGGGCTCAAACAGCCGTTCTGGAGCGGAGAAGGGGGAACATCCCGGGTCACACGACTGGTTGCCTAAAGCTGCGGCATTATCGTCTCCCGCGGATACTCGACACTCCCCATTCCGGCAGATGTAAAAGAAGCGCTTGATGACCTGCTCTCCGCACTCCCGCGAACCCCGCAGGACGGAGGTCCCCATATCCGCATCGAGCCGGAAGGGGATGTATGGGATGTTGTGATTTCTACGTTCGCCGGTGATGAGATAAACCGGTTAATAACACTCTTCCTGAAAAAACGGCTGCCTGCAAAACTGTACTTCCGCACAACGCCCTATGCGGTAAGAATCAGCGGATTTCCCGTAAAAGAAGCGTGTCTGAAGGTTTCTGACACCCTCGGGGAGATTACCCGGATACCGATGGAACAGCTTGCAGAAGAGCTTCCCCCGGTACCTGACACCATGTGGAAATTTACATCCCTTCTTCCGCCGGAGATGAAACAGGAGATGGCAGTCAGACGGTATTACCACTTAGAAGAACTTTGCGCGTTTCTGAACGGCTAAGCTTCTTCTTTTTCTTCGTGTCCTAAATTTTTCACGACGGTTATTTCATAGGAGATGGTCTCTCCCGCATACGGATGATTGCCGTCGACGATGATTTTATCCGGCGTGACCTCCGTGACCATCAGGGAGTATCTCTTTCCTTTAATGGGGATGGTCATAAAGTCCCCGACATGCGGCTCTTCGGTGAGCTTCAGTTTGCTTCGTCTGAGGGGGAACACCAGACGTTTGTTATACTTCCCGTAGGCCTTTTCAGGCGGGAGAGTGACACACACCGTATCCCCTTCGAGGTGCCCTAAAAGCGCCTCTTCAAATGCAGGATTAATCATCTTTTTTCCAAGGGTAATCTTCTGCGGTTCGCCTTCGGTTGAGTCCTCAAGAACCTCTCCTCCCGGGCGTCTGCTTACAAAATGGAGGAAGAGAGTGTCGTTTTCTTCAATCTCCGTCATGGTATCTGACATGTAATCAGGAATCCGGAGGCCCTTACTTCCCCTTCATCTCAAGCGTCCGCTTATACGAGGCGAGGGCAGCTTCCTTAATGGTTCCGCAGAAATCAAGCTCCTGCAGTTTTTTAACCCCTTCGATGGTTGATCCTCCCGGAGAGCAGACCTTTACCCGCAGTGCCGCAGGGTCTTCGCCGGTCTTTATGGCAAGCTTTGCGGAGCCTAAAAGCATCTGCTCGACAAAGGGAACAATTTTTTCCTCGGGAAATCCGATTGCCCGCGCCCCTTCAATCATACCCTCCATAAACATATCGGCGTATGCCGGAGCACGGCCGGTAATCACACACCCTGCATCGATGAACTCTTCTGAAATCTCATTGACAAGCCCTGCCGCGGAAAAGCTCTTGGCAAAGTACGGGACAAAGGAGCGGGCATTTTCCGTACTGCAGTACATAATAACTCCTTCCCCTACACCAACCGGCGTGTTTGGCATCATCCGGATTACCGGGTACTCCCCTCCTGCATACGTCTGGATTGTCCGGCAGGAGAGGGCTGCAGCCATGGTTACGAGAACAAATGCATCCTTTCGTGCGGCAAGTATTGGACGCAAAGGGGCCAAAGTCTCTTCCATCATCTGCGGCTTTACGCCGAGCACAATGTATCCGCAGGATACGGCGATGGATTCATTGTCTGATACCTGAGCCCCGGTTTCTTTCGCGAGTGCTTCAGCCTTTGCACGGGTTCTGTTTGAAAGAAAAATATCCGAAGGGGAGATCTGCTTTGAAAGTGCCCTGACAAGTGCTCCTCCCATGTTTCCGGTCCCGATAAATCCGAAGGTTGTATTCATTTCAGTCCTCTCCCCCTCATCTGATCTGCCCGTTTCCTCTGATGACATACTTGTATGCATTCAGCTCGCGAAGTCCCATAGGGCCTCTTGCATGCAGCTTCTGGGTTGAAATTCCCATTTCGCATCCGAGTCCGAACTCTCCGCCGTCGGTAAACCGTGTCGAGGCATTGATGTAGACCGCCGCACTGTCAACCGCGGATGCAAAGAAATCGGCAGCTCTTATGTTTTCGGTTACAATCGCCTCGGAGTGATGTGTCGAGTGGGCCGCGATGTGGGATACTGCCTGTTCCACGCTGTCAACTACTGCCACTGCCAGAATATAGTCGAGGAACTCGGTATCAAAGTCCGAGGGGGACGCGGGTGTTCCGGAGATAATCTGCTGTGCTGCCGCATCGAGCCGAAGCTCGACTTTTGCGAGCCGCTTTGCGAGCTTGGGGAGGAACACGGGGGCAATATCTTTATTGACCAGACAGACCTCCATCGCATTGCAGACAGAGGGTCTGCTGGTCTTTGCATTTTCGATGATAGATAAGGCCATTTCAATGTCGGCATCACGGTCGACATAAATGTGGCAGATGCCCGTTCCCATCTGGATTACCGGGACCTTCGCGTTTTTAAGACAGCTGTTGATAAGCCCTGCTCCTCCCCGCGGGATTAACAGGTCGACATATCCTGCGGCCTGCATAATCTCAAGCGAGCTTTCCCGGGTGGAATCGGCAAGCTGCACGAACTCTGCGGGAAGTCCTGCTGCACGCAGTCCCTCCTGCAGTGCGGAAACGATAGCTGCAGCACTTCCGTATGCCTCTTTTCCGCAGCGGAGCACACAGATGTTGCCGCTTTTAAGACAAAGCCCTGCGGCGTCCGATGTCACATTCGGTCTGCTTTCGTAAATGATTGCCACGACCCCGAACGGGACCGAGACCTTTGAAAGGGATAAGCCGTTATAGAGTGTGCGCTCCTCAAGGACTCTTCCTGCGGGGTCTTCGAGGGCTGTGAGGTCGCAAAGACCGGAGGCCATTGCGGCGATGCGCTCTTTTGTAAGCGAGAGGCGGTCAATCATTGATGCGGATAAGACACCTGTGGATTTTTCAACATCCTTTCTGTTTTCGGAAAGGATCATTTCGGTATTTTTCAGCAGCGCGTCAGCCATTGCGGAAAGTGCTACATCCTTTTGTGCGGAGGTGAGCGCTGCAGCCTCTGCCTTCAGCGCCTTTGCTTTTTCAAGAAGCTGTTGTGTTGTAAGTTTTTGCGTTGTCATACTTTTTTCCCCAGGAAACGTGTTCCTGCACTTTTTCCGTCCATTAAGTCATAGAGCAGTTCAGGTTTTGTTCCGTTTATAATTACCATATCAATTCCTGCTTTTGTCACAATCTGCGCCGCCTTCATCTTGGTGTTCATCCCGCCTGAACCAAGAGATGAACCTGCCCCCTGTGCATCGACCGAGAGCGAGTCGATGTCTGTTACACAGGAGATGAACTCTGCGTCCGGATGTGTGCGCGGGTCTGCAGTGTAGAGCCCGTCGATATCTGAAAGCATCACAAGCATATCTGCGCGGACCAGCTTTGCGGTGACGGCAGCAAGCGTATCATTTTCCCCGATTGTGGTTTCGATTCCAATCTCATCGGTTGCCACCGCATCATTCTCGTTGATGACCGGGATGACCTGGAAGCTTATCAGTTTTTCAAGGGTGTTTCTGATATTTTTGGAGTGCTTTTCGTCGCTTATGTCTTCAGCGGTCAGAAGAAGCTGCCCTACGGTGTGGTTGTATGCGGCAAAGAACCGGTCATAAACATACATGAGTTCACACTGACCGACAGCAGCTGCCGCCTGTTTGGATACCATGTCTTTGGGGCGCTCCGCCAGACCGAGTTTTCCGACTCCCATACCGATAGCGCCGGAGGAGACCAGCACAATCTCATGGCCGCTGTTTTTCAAATCGCTTAAAACGCGGCAGAACTCACTGGTTCTTCTGATATTGGGCCTCCCTCCCGCATGGGCAAGGGTGGATGTTCCAACTTTTATGACAATCCGCATAATACTGTATATTTTGGATGTGGAAGAATATAGAAGTGTGCATTCGAAAAAGGA
>JAGHSU010000061.1 GCA_018065685.1 Candidatus Methanocorpusculum equi
GTGCGGCACACACCCGAGGGTTGTGGGTAACGCCATGGCGCGAAACCCGACACCGCTTATTGTCCCCTGCCACCGGGTGACAGCAGCAGACGGTATCGGGGGTTTTTCCCCGGATATCGAAATCAAGCAGATGCTGCTCGCTCTGGAAGCGAAGCACAGAAAATGATTGTACATGAGTGATTTTACATGGGGGATTCAGGGAGGATTTTAGGGGGGACTTTACATGAGTAAGTATGAACCGCTCTGGAAGTATGTGATAGAAACGTGCGGGGAGGAGCTGGTCCTTTCCTTCGAAGAGATCGAGAGAATCACCGGATTTCCTATAGACCATGCATTTCTTCAGTATAAAAAAGAGCTGACCTTAAGAGGGTTTGCCGTGAAAAAAATATCGATGAAGGAAAAGTCTGTCCGCTTTGTAAGATGCGGGTGAGAGATTTTCCGCTCTTTTTTCTCCCTTTTTTCCTCTCCTTTTTTCAGCCCTTATCTCAGCTCTTATTTCAGTCCGTTTTTTCCGCGTTCAAAGCATTTTCATCCGCAGGTCCCCGGATAAACTGCGCAGATATGTACCCTGACACAGAGCCTATTTACCATGGGGTGTAATACATAGAGAATGAGGTATCATACATGAGAAGTATTACCACATTTGATATTCAGTATGCGCACAGGTTCTACGGATTTAAGGGTGAAGCCCAGTATCTGCACGGACACACCGGTGTTCTGACGATTGAGGTTGAAGACACCGTAAACCCGGGTGTTAATATGGTTTTCCCCTGCAATGAAATTCAGAAGACTGCATGGAATGTGCTTAAGAACTTCGACCATGCGCTGATTCTGCGTGAGGACGATCCGCTGCTTCCGGCAGTCCTCGGGGTCTATGAAAAACAGGGGATTCTTACCGGTCACCCGCAGAACACCATGAAAGGTGAGGTATTCAGGACTGAGCTTGCAACTGCGTATCCTGACTGCCGTCTGGTTGTTACCAAAGAGACGATGACCGTCGAGGGTATGATTAAGATTGTCTATGAACTTCTGAAGGACAAACTCAACATCGCAAAGTTAACATTTACAAGCGGTGTCAATGCTGCAACGCAGGAGTACCCGGTAAAAGGTACGATTGACCGCTGTCCGCTCTGCGGAATTGCACTGAAAAACGGCGTCTGTCCGAAGTGCGGCTACCGGAAATAAATCTGAGAGCAGAAGACGGAATAGCAGAACACGGATTTTTCCGGGGATTTCCTCCCGGGACATCTCTTTTTTCACAGGGTAAATATCCTGCGTCCCGATATCCTGCGTCCTGCACATTGAAACAGGGCACGGAAACAGAGGAAAACCATAGGCCAAACAGGCCGGACAAAGGCAGACACTTTGCCTCTCATACGGAAACGTACGGAACAGGTATAAAAAAGATAAGAGACCTGAGATGAATTCAGGAGAATGCAGGCGCTTACTCTCCCTGTTCCTTATCCAGTCCGTACTTCATCTTCAGGGCGTCGCAGGCGTTTTCAAGCTCGGGCAGCGCAGAGCCCACTGAGTTTTTGAATCCTGCATATTCGTAGGTGGCTGAAAGTGCAAGCTCCAGCCCCTCTTTTCCTTCATCTTCTGCGATGCGGAAAAGGAAGTAGACAATGATGTCATCGCTTACCGACTGCTGGAAGGTGTGGCCCTGACGCATCTTTACATACATCGCAAAGGTCACCATGTTCTGTTCCACAGAGAACGGGATGAGCCCTGCAAGTTTCTCAGCGGCTTTTTCCGGTTCAATCTCTTTTTTAAAGACAAGGCGGGATACGACGTAGAGTTTATCCATCTCATCAGCGGTCAGTTCTTTTGTCATACAATATAATTGTTTTTTAACGTTATAAATCTCTGGTTTCGGGGTGCCAGCAGGCCGGGCGGCAGCACTCTGGTGTGGATGGACTACAAAACCGCGAATCTACGCAAATCTACGCAAATCGCGAGCCTATGCACCCGCGCTTAGCCCCGCTTAAATCGCGGGGCGCGGGCGGCTCGCGGGAGTATTTTTTTATCTTCATCTGCATGGGTGATAAAACGACAAAAGCTCGCTTCAGGCCCCCTTCTCCCCGATTTCAATATCCACAATAAGCGGCAGGTGGTCGCTGCTTACCTCATTATCTTCGACACGGCCACCCCCATTTTTCCTTGCTGCCTATTTCGAAGTGTACAAGCCAATCCGGGTTAAGGAAACAATAGTCAAAGAAATCCGGGTAGTTAACGTCTCTATAGAGGAAGAATGTTGGCGTGGTTTCCTTTCCGGGTTCTTCGCCGGTCTTGTGGTGGTATGCTGATTCAAGCCCCTTTTCTTTGAGGAAGGACATCATTTTCAGACAGGGTTGATCTTTGTGTTTACTGCGTCTGTCAAAATCCACGCTTGCGTTGAAGTCCCCGGCAAATATGGTTTGATTGTTGATGTTGTCTGCATTCAGTTCGAGGTAGGGCAGTATTTCGTAAACATACGGATCTTTTGTCCAGACGGCTACGAGATTAAATGTGTCGTTTACTCTGACAGGGATGAAATAATTGCGCCCTCCGTTGTCCCAGTTCAGGGGTTCAAGAGTGATTCCCGGCTTTGCAAAGATGCCAAGACCTTTCGCTTCGTTCTTTCCTGGTATCCATTGATAGTTTTACTGCAAACTCTTTGTAGTTTTTGTATTCGGTTGCTGTCCGCTCGATTGCGGGGTTTTCACATTCTGGTATGACTAATATATCCGGGTCATATTCATTGACGATTGCTGCGTATTTTTTTCGGAAACTCATGCAGCAGTTCCATGACACAATGCGTAATTTTGTCATATAGTTACTCCTATATATCCATATATTAATTTCTGCTTATAAAAAATTACCTGCTTTCCCGCCTTGACGCGCTGGCGATAAACCGCTGCCGTGAAGCTTCAGTCCCGATTACACATCCTCTTTTTGATTCTGGAATGTAAAGACAACACAGGAAGTACTAACCTGACATCAAAAACAGCAGAACAGAATAAAATG